>JBGQKF010000367.1:0-4853 GCA_041499435.1 Gammaproteobacteria bacterium | reverse complement strand
TGCGGGCGATCCTCTTTTTCAACACCATCGAACAGCTGGGGTCATTCCAAACCGAGGCAAAGTTCTCGCCCAGCGCTAAAATCGCGTCTTTCTCGGCACGGCTTAGTGACCGGCGTGCAAGGTGGTGCGAGTCGAGCTCGAGTTTGAGTTGATCGACGGCTTCGAGTTTCTCATTCCAGCGTTGCTCAAGTACCTCAGCCACTAAGCGGTTCGCGGGCTCAGCTTGGTTATACTGATCAAAGGCGCGTTGGGCCTCAAATTCCAATTGCTGTAGCTGGCGCGCCAACGCATTGCCGCGATCGCTATCTTGAGCGTTGAGCTGCTCGATCGCCGCGACACTGGCCGCAACCCCCAGTGGCGAGAGGGCGCGCAGGATTTGTTCGCTGACGCGTTTGTCGACGCTGCGGCCGCCGAAGCCCAAACAATAGCGGCCCCCGGTTGGAAACTCGCCGTCACACAAATAGCGGGCGGCCGTACCATGCTTGCCCCAATAACGAATATGCAGCTTGCGACCACAGCGGGCGCAACGCAGCAGCCCGGTCAATAGCCCGTGGCCGGCGCGCACAGCCATCAGCGACTCGTCACGATCGAAATTGCCCCTATTGCCGCGCATGAGCTGTTGGTTTCGTTGGTAGTCTGCCCAGCTAATATAGCTCGGGTGATGGTCCTGAATAAAGACGCTGGCTGCTTCGCATGGCCGGGGGCAGCCTTGGCGTTTCAGCACCTGGCCCGCTTTGACCACGACCTCCCGCGGGCGCCGGCCATACACATAGGCGCCCGCGTAGAGAGGATTGTGCAGGACATCGCTGACGAAGCTCTGAGCGGGAAGTTTCCAGATCAACTGAAAGCGTCCTCCCAGCGCTTTGTTGACCGGCAATTCGATGCTTTCCTCATGAAACCACCGATAGGTTTGGCGGATACTTCCCAGGTCTCGAAATTTCTTGAACACCAGTTCGATCGCTTCTTGTACCCGTAAGTTAGGATCCTTAACGATTTGACCCGTCAGGTCACACACATAACCGGGCGCCAGCAGCCGGACCAGCTCGCCGCGTTTGGCTTTCTCTTGCATGCCTTGCAGCAAACGCAGTTTCAACACCTTGAGCTCGACCACGCTCAGCGTCCCCTTGATGCCCAACACCAGTTGGTCATCCAAGAGATTAAGGTCGTAGAGATGGTCGGCATCGGCGATGAGGATATTGAAGAGCTGACACAGCTCCAGTAAGTGACACCAGTCCTTATCGGTGCGCGAGAGCCGCGAGAGCTCACGGCTGAGTACGATGCCGACATCGCCCAGGGCGACGCTGGCCAGTAGCTGTTTGAAGCCTTCTCGTGGCCGAGCGCCGGGGCCCGCGCTTGCACCGAGATCACAATCAATGACCTCGACGTGGTTGAAGCCCAGTGCCTTGGCTTTATCGGCTAAGGCGTACTGTAGGCGCTGGCTTTCTTTGTTGTGTTTGACCTGCTGCAAGGATGACTGGCGTAAATAGACAATGGCTTTGCGGGCGAGATGAGCGGGCGTTAGCTTTTGAACGCTTTCATGAGGGTTCATCTTCTTCTCCTTTGCTGGGTTGCAGCAGCGCAGCGATGGCTTGCGCCATCAGTTCAACGAGCTCTCGTTCTCGTTCAGCTTCCAGCGGTGGGCGGCGATGGGTGGCCTCGTCGTTCTCGAACGCGAACGTGATTTGCTTCATGGGTCGGCTCCTGGTGTTTATCCGTCATCACCTTAGAGCAGCCATGCCGCGCGAGTAAATCCACCAGTGCCTCAAGTGCGCTGGAGGAGAGCTCGACCCGTTCGCAAAGATGAAAGCGTGCCGCGTCGGGTTGGAGCATCCACAGCGGGATCTTCAGCGTCTTCCCATCAGGATGCTCAACCGTCGCCGCATTCGCGGGATGTCGCGGCCACGTGATGAGCTTGAGACAGCGATTAATAAGCGGGTGGAAAGGATAGTGAACCGTCACCGTCGACGGCATGGTATTCAGAGTGATTGTTGCTCAACATTCATCTGCATTGCCTGGTACTCGATGGCGTCTACCGTAGCAGCGAGGGCGTGCCGTTATTCCATGAGGTGCGCGGCCCCACCGCCGCGGAGCTAGAGACGCTGCTCGGACGGATCATTGCGCGCGTCGGCACGAGATGCGCACTCGTAGATCTGGGATGGCTATGGTACAGAAGAACGCCCTCGCGAGGCGCAACTTAGGGGTCAAGACCCGGCGCGTTGGCTCAACATCGCCGCGCAAACGGCAATCAGCTCACCCGGCTCTACCGGCTTGGCGACGTGCATTTGATAGCCCGCGAGGAACACACGACGGCGATCTTCCGAGCGCGCAAACGCGGTGAGCGCGACCGCGGGCGTGGATCCGCCCTGATCCGGGGGCAGCGCGCGGATCTTGCGGATCAAATCGTAGCCGTCTTCTTCCGGCATGCCGATATCGCTCAGCAGCAGATTGGGACGGGAGTTGCGTACCAGGTCGTAGGCTTCGGCTGCCGATGCGGCCACGACCACGCGCGCGCCGCGCTCACCGAGGATGCGCCTGATCAGTTCGCGGGCATCGCGGTCGTCATCGACCACCAGAATACGCAGATCGGTAAGCGCGGGCGCGTCGTGCTCACTGGTTGCGTCCCAGCGAGCTGCCGTCGGATGCTGGCGATCCTCCGAGCGGTCGGCTTGCGCCACGGTGATCGGCAGAGCCACTATAAAAGTTGCGCCTTGCCCTTCCCCCGGGCTCTTGGCGCGCACCGAGCCGCCGTGCAGTTCCACCAGCTGCTTGACGATCGACAGGCCCAGACCCAGACCGCCGTGGCGTCGGGTCGTGGAGGCATCGGCTTGCCGGAAGCGATCGAACACATGCGGCAGGAACTGCGCAGAGACGCCTTGACCCGTATCGCTCACGCTGATTTCGAGGTGCGAATTGACGCGCTCCAGGAGCACCTCGATCTTGCCGCCCGCGGGCGTGAACTTGACCGCGTTGGAGATCAGGTTCCAGACGACCTGCTGCAGCCGGCCCGGGTCACCCGACACCGGCCCCGCCAGGGGATCGAGTAGCTTGCGCAGAGCAATGCGCTTGGCATGGAGCGCGGGCTGCAGCGACTCGATCGCGGCCTCGATCACCTGGGCGGGCTCGACCCGTTGCACATCGAGACGGATCTTCCCGGACATGATCCGGTTCATGTCCAGCAGGTCTTCGATCATCTGCGTCTGCGCACGCGCGTTGCGCTGGATGGCCTCGACGGCATGGTTGAGGTCCTCGTCCTGTGGCGCGGCGCGCCGTGCCAGGATCTGTGACCAGCCGAGGATGGCGTTGAGTGGCGTGCGCAGTTCGTGCGACAAGGTGGCGAGAAACTCGTCTTTCATGCGGTTGATGCGTTCGGCCTCGGTGCGCGCGACGCGCTCGGCTTCGAGGAGGCGCTCGCGCTCGGCCACCAGCAGGCGCGACTGCGTTACGTCCACGCCAGCGACGGTGAGCCCGATCACTTCGTCGGATTCGTTTTTCAACGGCTCGATGGTCATGTCATAGGCTTTGCGCTGGCCGTCGGTCTGCAGCCAGAGCTCCTTGCGCACGCCGCGACCGCTGTCCAGCACGCCTTGCTCGAGCGCCAAGAGTTCGGCTGCGTTGTGGTAGAGCATCAGCTCATCGTCGCGGTGGCCGAGCAGCACGCTTGCATCGAAGTCCATCGGTGCGCGCTGTACCCAGGTGTAGCGCAGCTCGCGGTCCAGGGTGTAGAGCACCAGCGGCGCATTTCTCAGCGCCACTTCGAGCCGCTCCTCGGTTTCGTGCAGCGCCTTCTCGAAGCGCTTGCGCTGGATCTGAGCGCCGACGCGCACCAGCAGTTCGCGTGCACTGAATGGCTTCACCAGATAGTCGTCAGCACCCGCCGCGATACCTTCCATGGTAGCTTCCTCCCCCGCCCGCGCCGATAGAAAGATCAAAGGCAATCGGGCAAGCCTGGGATCGGCACGCATCTCTCGCAGCAGACCGTATCCGTCGAGGTTCGGCATCATGATGTCGGAGATCACCAGCGCGGGGCGTGCGCGGCGCATCGCCTCGAGCGCCTCTAAGCCGTCGGCGACGGCTTCCACTGCATAACGCTCGCTCAGCAGGCCGCGCACGTAGTTGCGCATATCGGCGTTGTCGTCGGCGAGCACGATGACCGGGCGCTCGGCCTGATCGGCGTCGGATGCGGGCGGTGCGGAGCCTTCCATCACCGTGACACTCTGGGGCTCGTCTGCGTCGAGCCAACGCATCGCTTCCTCTACGAATGCGTTCGCGGCCACAGCGGTCGACGCGAGCGCTGGCGCGCCGTGAATGCGCTCCCCCGGCAGATGGGCGGTACCGAAAGGAATCGCAAGCGTGAACGCGGTGCCCTGACCGACGCGGCTGGCCACGCCGATGGAGCCGCCATGCAATTTGACCAGCTCATTGACCAGGGCGAGTCCGATACCGGTGCCTTCGTGGGTGCGGCCGCGGGCATGCGGCACGCGGTAAAAGCGCTCGAACAGGCGGGGCAGTGCGTCTTCCGGGATGCCGGTGCCGGTGTCGGCGACCACGAGCTCGGCGTGGCCGTCGGTCCCGCGCATGGATACACGGATTTCGCCCTCGAGCGTATATTTGAACGCATTGGATACGAGGTTGAGGACGATCTTCTCCCACATGTCGCGATCGACATAGACCGGCTCGGCGAGCTCCGCGCAGTCGACTATGAGCCGCATGCCGGCCTTTTCGATCGCCGATCGAAACACGCTCGCCAGCTCGGCGGTAATGGCCGCCAGATTGGTCGGCTCGTAGACCGCCTCGACGCGGCCCGCCTCGATCCGCGAAAAGTCGAGCAGCGTGTTGACGAGCTTCAGCAGGCG
>JBGQKF010000366.1:0-4863 GCA_041499435.1 Gammaproteobacteria bacterium | reverse complement strand
TCGACAACAAAGTGGTGCAGACGCTGGCGAAGAGCTGCGTCGCGCTCGGCTACATCGCCGTGCGGATGAACTTCCGCGGCGTTGGCGCAAGCGCAGGCCAGCACGACCACGGCGAGGGCGAGACGCAGGACTGGCTATCCGTGTTGGAGGCGATGCGCAGCCGCTATGGCGAGCTTCCGGTTCTGCTGGCCGGCTTTTCTTTCGGTGCATACGTGCAGTCGCGCGTGGCTCGCGTACTCGGCGAGCGCGGCGAACAGCCGGTCGCGGTCGTGCTCGTGGCCCCGGCGGTGGGCCGCTTCCCGGTTGAGCCGCTGAGCGCCGACACCCTGGTGGTCCATGGCGACGAAGATGACGTCGTGGCGCTCGCAGATGTGCTGGCCTGGGCGCGCCCGCAGCAGCTTCCGGTGACCATCCTGCCCGGGGCTGGACATTTCTTTCACGGCTACCTGCCGAAGCTGCAACAGGTGGTCGCACGCTTTTGCTCGCCCATCGGCAACCCGCGGTAGTCCGCTGATGTTGTCGCTGCGTGCAGTTCGCAAGTCCTACGGCAGCCGCGAGGTGGTGTGCGGCATCGATCTCGAGCTTCGCGCCGGTGAGTGTTTCGGTCTACTGGGGCCGAACGGCGCCGGCAAAACCACCACACTGCGCCTGGCGCTGGGCCTTTCCGAGCCGGACAGCGGGAGTATCAGCCTGCTCGATCACCCGATTCCGCAGAATGCGCGCGAGGCTCGGCTGCGCGTGGGTGTGCTGCCGCAGATGGATAATCTCGATCCGGACTTCACCGTGTTCGAAAATCTGCTGGTATACGGGCGTTACTTCGGACTCCCCGACGCCCAGATTTCGTCTCGCATTCCACAACTGCTGCAGTTCGCGGGTCTGGAAGGCCGAGCCGACTCGCGCATCCAGGCGCTCTCAGGTGGCATGAAACGCCGGCTGTCGCTGGCGCGCTCGCTGATCAACGATCCCGACCTCCTCGTGCTCGATGAGCCCACCACCGGGCTCGATCCGCAGGCCCGCCACCTGATCTGGGAACGCTTGAAGCAGCTCGCCGCGCAGGGCAAGACGATCCTGCTTACCACGCACTTCATGGATGAAGCGGAGCGTCTGTGTCATCGCGTTGCGGTGATGGACAACGGTCGCATCATCGCGCAAGGATCACCGCGCGAGCTGATTGCGCGCTACATCGAGCCGGCAGTGGTCGAAGTCTACGGTGACGCGGCGCAAGCCTGGGCGGATGACGCGGGGAAAGGCGTGTGCGGGCGGATCGAGCGCATCGGCGAAACAGTGTTCTGCTATGTGCGCGACGACGAGCGCGTGCTGGCCACTCTGGAACACAGCGATGACCTCCACTATCTGCATCGGCGTGCCAATCTGGAGGATGTGTTTTTGAAGCTCACCGGACGCGATCTACGCGATTGATATGTCGCACGCCACCAAGCTCTTCGCTCTTCCACGACTCAGCGGGCGCTTCGCATACGTCTGGCGCCGCAACTTCCTGGTCTGGCGCAAGCTCGCAATTCCTTCGGTGCTGGGCAACCTGGCCGATCCCACGCTCTACATGCTGGGTCTGGGATACGGACTGGGCTCGCTGTTGCCCCAAGTCGACGGCATTCCCTACATCACGTTCCTGGCGGCGGGTACCGTTTGCTACAGCAGCATGAACAGCGCAAGCTTCGAGGCGTTGTACTCGGCGTTCTCGCGAATGCACGTGCAGAAAACCTGGGACGCGATTCTCAATACTCCGATGGGCCTCGATGATATCGTCCTGGCCGAAGTCACCTGGGCAGCCAGCAAGAGCCTCCTATCAGGAACCGCCATCGTCGTTATCATCTGGGCCCTGGGTCTGTCCCATTCGCCACTGACGCTGTGGATCTTTCCGCTCACTCTGCTGATCGGCTTGACGTTCGGTGTGCTTGGACTGGTGATGACCGCGCTCGCGCCGAGCTATGATTTTTTCATGTATTACTTCACGCTGGTGATTACGCCGATGGTACTGCTCTGCGGCGTGTTCTTTCCGGTGGCGCAACTGCCACCGCTGCTGCAGTACGTCGCCGCTGCACTGCCCCTGACACATGCGATCAGCCTGGCGCGGCCACTGGTTCTCGATCAGGTCCCGAGCCAGTGGTGGCTGCACGTGGCCGTGCTCGCCGCCTATGCCGCTGCGGGCTTCTATGCTGCACTGGTACTGATCAGACGGCGACTGCTCTCGTGAATTGCGAAAGCCAGACAGGTTCTATTCAAACGCGCCGACTGCAGGCATGATTTTGCGGTCGATGCTTCGGACGACTTTCAACATGCTGTGGGTCAAGGCGCTACACATTATATTCATGGTGACGTGGTTCGCAGGCCTGTTCTATCTGCCGCGGCTGTTCGTCTATCACGCGATGGCGAGCGATACGGTCAGCGTCGAGCGCTTCAAGGTCATGGAGCGCAAGCTGTATTTCGGCATCATGACACCAGGCGCGGTGCTCACGGTGGTCTTCGGGCTCTGGCTTTGGCTCGGCTTCGGCCGTACTGGCGGCTGGTTGCACGCGAAGCTTCTGCTCGTAGTGATTCTCATCGCCTATCACCTCTATTGCGGGAAGCTGCTGGCTGACTTCAAGCGTGATGCCAACCGCCACTCGCACGTGTGGTATCGGTGGTTCAATGAATTCCCCGTGCTGTTGCTGCTCGGGATCGTGGTTCTGGCAGTGGTTCAGCCGTTTTGACCGCAAATGCGCATACCACTCGCTTCCCGAAGCTCCATCGCCGCATGCTTGTGGTGGTGTGTTGCAATTACTGCGCTCGCACAGAATCCCGCGGAAATTATCGTGCAGGTGTCGTTGACCGCCGGCTTGCGTTATCACGAGGCAAAAGCGGTCTGGGATCAGATGCAGATTGGCGATGTGTTGACGCTGGTTCGCGAACCGGACAATCCGTACGATGCCAGAGCCGTCCGCGTGGAATGGAATGGACACAAGCTTGGCTATCTTCCGCGTATCGAAAACGAAGCTGTTGCCCGACAGATGGACCGCGGCAACGCGTTGCAGGCGCGCGTTACCAGGCTGACCTACTATCGTAATCATCGACGCAAGCTCGAGCTCGAAGTGTTTCTTCCGCTATAAGGTCCCGCCCTCGCCTTTGAAGCACTCCGTGTGCTGCCGCCCGTAAACATGCCCGCATCCAGCGAACCGGTTCGCGCCGCAAGAGCCAAGACTGCCGAGCAGTTTTTCGCCCCATGTCCGCGCGGCCTCGAAGGGGTGCTGGGCGAGGAGCTGACTGAACTCGGCGCACAGGCCGTCGAGCCGACCGAGGGCGGCGTCGCCTTCCAAGGTGATCTTGCGCTGTGCTATCGGACGAACCTGCAAAGTCGGATCGCCAGCCGTATTCTATGGAAGCTCGGCAACTGGGCGTATCACAACGAAGATGAGGTCTACCGCGCGGTAAAATCCTTGCCCTGGCCGAAACGCTTCGATCCACGGCGCACTCTACGCATCAATGTTTCGGCGATCGGCAGTCCGCTCCGCAGTCTCGACTTCATTACATTGCGTATCAAAGACGCGGTTTGCGATCGATTTCTCGCCGACACCGGCCGGCGGCCGGACATCGATACGGCGCACCCCGACGTGCGGGTGCACGCATTCTTCGAGACAGAGCGCTTCACGCTCTATGTTGATACGTCCGGCGAGCCTTTGTTCAAGCGCGGCTGGCGCAAGTCCGCGGGCGAAGCTCCACTCAAAGAAAACCTTGCGGCCGGGATCCTGCGCCTTGCGAACTGGCAGCCGGGCACTGCGCTTCTCGATCCAATGTGCGGTGGCGGGACCTTGCTGGTCGAGGCCGCGATGATGGCGTTGCGCATCGCACCCGGATCGATGCGCAGCTTTGCGTTCGAGAAGCTGAACGGGTTCGATGCTGCGCTGTGGAACTCCATCACCGCTGAAGCGAGCACGGCCCGTGAGACGATGCACCCGTTGCCGATCTATGGGGCCGATCTGTACGGTGAGCAGCTCAAGCTTGCCCGCGCCAACTTGACCGCCGCTGGTCTTGCCGACGTGGTCGCCCTCAAACAGGCCAACGTGCTCGAGCTTCCCCGTCCCGAACCATCTGGAGTGCTGATCACCAACCCCCCGTATGGCGTACGTATCGGCGAGCAGCAGGATCTTGCCGGCTTCTATCCCAAGCTCGGCGATGCGCTCAAGGCGAGGTATGCCGGGTGGAAGGCATGGGTATTCACCGCAGACATGCGGCTGCCGAAGCTGATCGGGCTAAAGCCCTCACGGCGAATCCCGCTGTACAACGGCGCCTTGGAGTGCAGACTGTATGGGTTCGAGATTGTGGCGGGGAGTATGCGTAATAAAGTGAAGGGTGAAGAGTGAATGAGTGAAGGGGTAAGGAGTGAAAAGCTCCCTCCCCTTCAAGGGGAGGGCGGGGGTGGGGATGGGGAAAGGAAAGGGCGGACCGCTGCCGCCAGCGCCTCACACGATATTCAGATGATCGATGCCGGACATCATGTCGCGTTCTTTCGCTTCGTGTCCGTGCAGCTTGATCGCCAGGCGCAGCTCGTTCATGGAGTCGGCATTGCGCATGGCTTCTTCGTAGCTGATCAAGCCGGCCTCGTACAGGTCGAATAGCGCCTGATCGAAGGTCTGCATACCGAGCTCACGGGACTTGCGCATGATCTCCTTCAACTCGTGCACATCGCCTTTGAAGATGAGGTCGGAGATCAACGGCGTGTTGAGCATGATCTCGATGGCCGCTACGCGCCCGGGGCCATCGCGGCGTGGGATCAGGCGCTGCGAGATCAAGCCCTTCAAGTTCAGCGACAAGTCCATCAGCAGCTGTGCCCGGCGCTCTTCCGGGAAGAAGTTGATGATGCGGTCCAGT
>JBGQKF010000365.1:0-4868 GCA_041499435.1 Gammaproteobacteria bacterium | reverse complement strand
GGAAAAGGCGAAGCGGATGCGGTCGCCAGCAACGACAGCGATGCGGGCCGCCGGCAGAATCGGCGTGTCGAGATTTTGGTGGAGCCGGTGGTGGCGAAGTGATGCGTGCGAAGCGTGAGCGGTGATCCCGTTCACGCTTCGTGTGAAGAAGTGCATAGGTGAAGAAGTGAATAGGTGAACCCGCGAGAGCGGTGGGATAAGCGCAAATCGCATCCTGCTCACCTTTTCACCTTTTCACCTCTTCACGTCTTCACGTCTCACGCATCTCACACCGCATTCCGCCACTCCTGATAGTCCCACTCGAACAGCCGGCTCGCCGCATCCGGGCCCCAGCTCCCGGCGGGATACGTGGGGATATGGTCGCGCTCCTGTGACCAGTACTCCAGGATCGGCTCGATTACGCGCCACGCCCACTCCACTTCGTCGAAGCGAATGAAGTTGGTGGGATTGCCGCGCATGATTTCCAGAAGCAGCGCTTCGTAGGCTTCGATCGGGCGCTCGCCGCCGCCGCGAAAGCCCGCATTCATCTGAATCATGCGTGTGTGCATGCCCAGCCCCGGCTGGCGCGCGTGGATCTCGAGCTCCATGCGTTCGGCCGGCTGCAGGCCGAGCACGATCCAGTTCGGATCCATCTCTTCCAGCGGTGTCTCGCGAAACAACTGCTGCGGCGGGTGCTTGAAGCGGATCGCGATCACCGATTGCTGTTGCGCCAGTCGCTTGCCGGTACGCAGATAGAACGGCACGCCACGCCAGCGCCAGTTGTCGATCAGAAACTTGGCTGCGACGAACGTCTCGGTAACCGAGCCGTGCTCGACGCCAGGCTCATCCTGGTAGCCTGGGACCAGCTGGCCGTCGACGATGCCGCTCACGTACTGGGCACGGAATGCATGGGAATGCAGCGCTCGACGCGCGATCGGGCGGATCGAGCGCAGCACTTTTACTTTCTCGTCGCGCAGCGCATCGGCTTCCAGCGCGGGCGGCGGCTCCATTGCCGTGAGCGTGAGCAGTTGCATCAGGTGGTTCTGCAGCATGTCGCGCAGCGCCCCGGTCTTGTCGTAGTAGTCGGCCCGCGTTGAGATACCCGCCGACTCGCTGACGCTGATCTGTACGCTGTCGATGAAGTTGCGATTCCACAGCGGCTCGATCATCAGGTTGGCGAAGCGGAACACGATCAGGTTCTGCACCGTTTCCTTGCCGAGATAGTGATCGATGCGATAGATCTGCTGCTCATCGAAGTGCTCGTGCAGCACCTGGTTCAGACGCTGTGCGCTTTGCAGGTCCTCGCCGAACGGCTTCTCCACGACCAGGCGGTGCAGCCCGCGCGGACGATTCAACCCGACAGCGGAGAGATTTTCGGCCACGGGTGCGAACTCGGAAGGCTTGATGGCGAGATAGAAGATGATGTTGGAGCACGACCCGGCTTTCGGCTTGCTCAGCTCTGCGAGCAGGCGCTTGTAGGTCTCCACTTCGGTCACATCGCCCGGCACATAGCTGAAGCGGGCGGCGAACCGGCGAAACAGCGCGGGGTCGAATTGCTCGCCCAGCGCCGCGCGCAGCGCTTCCTCCATGTGTCCACGCCAGGTCGCATCATCCCAGGCCCGCCGCGCAGTGGCGACGAAGCCGGTGATATCGGGCAGGCGCTGCTGCGCTTCCAGATGGTAGAGTGCGGGCAGCAGCTTGGTGGCGGCCAGATGTCCGGTGGCGCCGAAGATCACGAAGCTGCACGGATAGATCAGTTCATCCTGGTTCATGATGCCTCATGTGGCGAAAAGCAATGACGGCAAGAGTAGCGCCTCGGCAGCGATCGCGGCAAGCCGGTGTGCATCGACCCGAGAAAAAGCTCCTGCGCGTCGCACTGGGGCTGGCCAGCTGCGTGCTCGGCCTCGCGTGCGTACGGGCGCAAACGGTCGAGCGTCTGCCGGGCTATGCCGCGAACGTCTCCGCAGTCAGCGTCTCCGGTGTGTCCTCCGGGGGCTACATGGCCGTTCAGTTCCACGTCGCCCACTCGGCGATCGTGCATGGTGCCGGCGTGCTGGCTGCCGGGCCTTACTACTGCGCCCAGGGCAGCGCGTGCACCGCGCAGACGAATTGTATGGCCCCGGATCTGTGGGCGCCGGTCACCGCCACGCCGCTCATCAAAACCGAGACCGACACGCTGGCGCAACTGGGTGCGATCGACGATACCGCGAATCTGCGTCGCTCGCGCGTGTGGCTGTTCTCGGGGACGCGCGATGACACTGTACTGCCGGTCGTGGTAGAGGCGCTGGCGCACTTCTACCGGGAGTACGTCCCGAGCGCATCCGTCAAGCTGGTGCACGACATCCCTGCCGGGCATGCCATGATCACTGCCGACTATGGCGGCACCTGCAGCGTAACCGCAGCACCGTACATCAACAACTGCCGCTACGATGCGGCCGGGCAATTGCTCGAGCACATAGAAGGTCCGCTGGCGCCGCCGGCGGGGCACGAGAGCGGCCGTGTCGTTCCATTCGATCAACGCGAGTTCGCCGACGGTGAGCCGGGTGCGATCAGCCTCGCCGACACCGGCTACGTTTACGTGCCGCGTAGTTGCGACACCAAGCCATGCCGGGTGCATGTCGCCTTTCACGGCTGCAGGCAGAGCGCTCAAGCGCAGGGCTTGACCTTCGTGCGCCACGCGGGTTACAACCACTGGGCCGACACCAACAACATCATCATCGTGCTCTATCCGCAGACCATCGCGCGCTACGGCGTCTGGGGCTGGCCGCCGCGGCTGGTGTTCAATCCGCGAGGCTGCTGGGATTGGTGGGGTTACACCGGTCCCGATTACCACACCCACACCGCTCCGCAGATCCACGCGGTCAAATCCATGCTCGATCGACTCGGCGAGAAGCGGCGGTAACCCATGTCGAGCGAACGTACCGATTCGGATCCAGCGACCGCGATTTCCGCGAGTCAGGTGCTGGTTGCATTTCTCAAGCTCGGTCTGCTCTCGTTCGGCGGGCCGGTTGCGCATCTGGGTTACTTCCGCAACGAGTTCGTCCAGCGCCGCAAATGGCTGGAGGATGCCGCGTACGCCGACCTGGTGGCGCTGTGTCAGTTTCTGCCCGGTCCAGCCAGCAGTCAGGTGGGGATGGGCATCGGTTTGCGACGCGCCGGAATCTCTGGCGCGCTGGCGGCCTGGATTGGCTTCACGCTACCCTCGGCGGCGCTGCTGTGTGCATTCAGTTATGGCGTAAGTTGGCTCGGCGCTGGAGCGCAGGCGGGCTGGCTGCACGGTTTGAAGATCGCGGCGGTTGCGGTGGTCGCGCAGGCGGTGTGGGGCATGGGCCGCAGCGCTTGCGTCGATCCGCTGCGCGTGACGTTGATGCTGGCAGCCGCCGGCGCGATGCTGATCTCGCGTGCCACGCTCATGCAGCTCGCTGTCATTGCCGTCGCAGCGGCAGTGGGTGGCTGGCTGTTGCGCAGGCACGTGGTCGCGAGAGTGCAGGCGCCTGTCGCGCCGACGTCGTCGCTGATCGCATCGAATGCGGCGCTGCTGCTGTACTTTACTTTGCTGGTATTGCTGCCGCTCGCTGCGCGCGTCACGCATCTCCATACCGTGGAACTAATGGACAGCTTTTACCGCAGCGGCGCGCTGGTGTTCGGCGGCGGCCATGTGGTGCTGCCGCTGTTGCGGGCGGAAGTCGTGCCGCCTGGCTGGATCAGCGAAAGCGATTTTCTCGCCGGATACGGTGCCGCACAGGCCGTGCCCGGGCCGCTGTTTACGTTCGCCGCTTATCTCGGTGCGGCCATGCAGCCGCCGCCAAACGGTGTGCTAGGCGCAGCGCTGTGCACGGTATTCATTTTCCTGCCCGGATTTCTGTTGGTGTTGGGCGTGCTGCCGTACTGGGATCGCTTGAGCAGTTCGCCGATCGCGCGCGCTGCCATCCTGGGCGTGAACGCTGCGGTAGTCGGCATTCTACTTTCGGCGTTGATCGATCCGATCGGCACCAGCGCACTTGTGGCGCCCAGCGACGCGGTGGTCGCGCTTGCCGCGTTGCTCCTGCTGACAGTAGTAAAAGCGCCGCCGATCGCGGTGGTGGTGCTGTGCGCGCTGGCGGCTCAGGCCCTGACGTTCATCTCGTGACGCGGAAAACGGCGCAGAGTCAGCTTTTTGCTCACGAGCCAGAGCAGCACTCTCGTCAGCAAGTGTCATAGAAAATGCGTACCGATCGGCAGCGTGGAGCACCAGGTCCGATCCAGTGTGCGCAGCATCAGCGCAACCGTGAACACCACGGTGGCCAGCGCAAACCCACGCCAGGCCGGTGCCTGCCGCATGCGCAGGTACGTGCTCACCGCGAGCAGTGTAAGCAGGTTGGGCAGATAGGCCGCCGAGCCATTCAGGGCGCCGGGCGGAAGCAGACGGCTCGTGCCGATGCTTGCCGCTGCGAACATGAGAGCGGCGAGTGCGGCTGGCACACGACCGGCTGAAGTCGCATGCGTGACGAAGGTGTATACGGCCAGCGCGCAGTACAGCAGGATCGAAAGACTATCGAGCCAACCGGCCCAGCGCGTGGCGAGCGTATGGAACAAGAAGCTGCAGCCGGCCACCGCGAGTACGAGCCAGGGCAGCGCGCCGATGTCGGTAGGTATGTGCTCGCCGCGTGTTCGCAGTCTGGAGTGCATGCGCAGCACTGCGACCCCCGCCGCGACGAGGGCGATGTTGCTAAGGGCGTTGAGCGGCTCGCCCCAAAGGCCGGGCACGAGACGCTCACAATAGAGAGCGACCGGATCGGACCACGCCATGTGCGGCGGGCTAGACCGGCTTGCAGAAGCGGATGGATTCGTAGCCCACCCAGCACCACGTCATTGCAGTCATCGGCTCCGCGTCCCAGTCGATCTTCCAG
>JBGQKF010000364.1:0-4873 GCA_041499435.1 Gammaproteobacteria bacterium | reverse complement strand
AATCCGCGCCTGGCATTGCCATTGGCATACCCATTGCCGCCATGGGATTGACGCCGGGCATCCCGGCCATCCCGGGCGCGAGCACGCCGCCGGAATCGTCGAGGCCCGCAGCCGGGTTCACGCCGGGCCGACGTCCGATCGTGCCGGCCGCGCGGCGAACGCCGAAGCGGATCTTGGGCAGAATCGAGCGCTGGATGAGGAGCGCATTGATGTCCTTGTAGATCGAGCGCACATCATCGAGCACGTGATCGTCGAACAGCTTGTGGAAGATCATGCGGATCTTCATGCTCGACTCGAGATTGCGGCAGGTCTGCTTCCAGGCGCTGCACAGCGCTTGCGGGCTGAACGGATTGCCCTCGCCCTGCAGATTGGCGTCGCCGATCAGCACGCCGATGCGCTGATCCAGTGCGTTGAGCTCTTCCTCGCAATAGCGGCGCAGCTTCGCCGCCATGTCGTTTACCTTGAGCGTCTCCTCGAGGTCCTCATCGTTCACCAGACCGAGCTCGAGCGAAGACAGGTCGTACTGGCTGAACTGGTCGCGCTTCACCTCGCGCTTGGCGCGACGCTCGAACTCGGCCAGATACGTTTTCTGGAATTGCTCTTCGATGGTCTTGCGCTCGGCGACCACCTTGTCTTTGGCGGTGATGTAGAGATTGCGCAGCTCGCGATCCATCACCTGGTCGGCGAGTCCCCACAGCGTCTCCTCGGCTTTGTCGAGCATCGTCGCGACCGACTGAGACTGGCGATCCAAGGCGAGCTTATGGCACTCATTCAACAGCCGCTCGAATTGCGCTGCCTGAGGATCCGCGGATGTACGCTCGAAATCGCGCATCGGAATGACGTTGGACGAGACCTTGTTGCTCATTGGTTTTGTACCTCCCGCCGATGCGGCTGCTGTTTGCGCCGCGCATCTGCAAAGGACGGCCAAGAGCAAGCGAGCGCGCGTCTTTAGCGGCGGGAATGGCAGAGCTACGAATGGCAGACCAACAGGTGCAGGCGTGAGACATCCCTCCAGCACCTGGCAGTCCCGCTGTCGTAGAGCACGTGCGCCCCTTAGACCGGTGACTTTGCGCCCCCACCTTTCGATGGGTTTACCCTTGAACAGCTGCCTGACAACCGGGCCGCCCGTTCGACCGCGCCCCGACTACCAGCCGGGGGCACTGCATACAGGAAAGGGCCAAAAGCCTTCTCCTGCTATCCTTATTATCAGCAGAGAACCGGCAAACTTTAGGGGGTTTACGCTCGACGTGCGGGTAGCTAGGGCGTTGGTCTACCGGTACCCGGTCGCCACAAGGCGGGATTCAAGCGCAGTTCCTGCCGGTAAAGCGCGAGAAAAGGTGCCGGATCGCCACCCAGCGGATTGGAGTTCTTGGTCTGCTCCTGGTACAGAAGTTTGCGGTCGAGCTCTGCTTCGTCAAGCACATAGCCGTGGGCCTGCATACAGTCGCTGTAGGCGTCGGCACGCCTGTGCAACACGCTCTCCCGGGTGTCGAAGTCAGTGGCGGTTACCGCATTGGCAGCTCGACGACACTGGGGCACATCGGGCACCCCGGGGTTCGGTTTTTTTTCTATCCAGGCGCAGCCGACGGCCATCACCGGGGCTGAAAGCACCGCAAATAGCGTCAGGAGTCTGAAATAGCGCGGCACGTCGTTGGCCTCGATTCTGATTGCGCTGACACGCCGATCATCGGAGATGGCTGGCAACCGCCTTCTAGTGAGCGGCCAACGACTGCAGCTTGGCTATGCGGATGCTGGCGGGGGGATGCGAGTCATAGAATGCCGAGTGCAGCGGATCGGGCGTCAAAGTCGATGCATTGTCCTTGTACAGCTTTACCAGAGCGCTCACCAGCTCGCGCGCCGAGCTGTAGCGTGCAGCGTACTCGTCGGCCTCGAACTCGTGCTTGCGCGAGTACATGGCGACCAGCGGCTGGAGGAGGAACGTGAATACCGGCACCACCAGCACAAATAGAAGCAGTGCCATGGCATTGGATGCGGGATGCGCAACGCCCAGACCTTGATAGAACCACGCAGCGTCTTTGAGCTGACCGAGCAGCCACAGGAACAAGAGGCTCACCGCGAAAGTCCATGCCATGCGCCGCACGACATGATGCAGCTTGAAGTGACCGAGCTCGTGAGCGAGCACCGCTTCGATCTCGTTTTCGTTCAAACGCGAGATCAGTGTGTCGAAGAAAACGATGCGTTTGGTCTTGCCGAAGCCGGTGAAGTAGGCGTTGCCGTGTGTGCTGCGGCGTGAGCCGTCCATTACGAACAGGCCGCTCGAGCGAAAGCCGCACTTCGCGAGCAGTGCCTCGATGCGCTGCTTGAGCGAGCCGTCCTGCATCGGCGAGAATTTGTTGAACAAGGGTGCGATGAACGCCGGGTAGACGGCCATCATGAACACGCTGAAACCGACCCACACGAGCCATACGTAGAACCACCAGAGCGAGCCCATCCGGTCCATGAGCCAGAGCACGGCCAGAATCAGCGGTACGCCGAATGCCGCGGCGACCGCGGCCGACTTGGCGAGATCGGCAAGCCACATGGCCTTGGTCATCTTGTTGAATCCGAATCGCGCCTCGATGCTGAACGTGCGGTAGTAGCTGAACGGAAGGTCGACCAGAGCGCTGAATATTGCGAACAGAGCGATGAAGGCTGTACCGCGCAGGATATCGCCGTGAAACCAGTGCGCGGCCCAAGTATCGAACGTCTGCAGCAGCCCGCCGAAGGTGAGCAGCAGCAGGAGGAGCGCGTCGAGGATGGTGTGAATCATGCCGAACTGCGTTCGCAGCGCGCTGTAGTCCGCGGCCTTCTGGTGTGCTTCCAGTGTGATCTGCGACGCGAATTCGTCCGGCACGGCGCTGCGGTGCCCGCGGATAAAGGAGATGTGCCGCCTCGCCAGCCACAGGCGCGTGCCTGTGGCGATTGCCAAAGCCAGCAGGAAGAGCGCGCTGAATGTGTTCATGTCGGGCAGCCAGTGGTTTTTGATCGCATGCAGCCTGCGCCTATGACACAATGGCGCGCTCGAAAATTTCCTAACGGGGTCGACGGCCGGTCAGACGCGGGTGTCCGCGCATGGTTGGCAGCGGCCCACGCTTGAATTCCAAAATTATGGCACAGGATGCAAGCCGGCTCATCTGGATCGACCTCGAGATGACCGGGCTCAAACCGGATACCGACCGCATCATCGAGCTGGCTATCGTCATCACCGATGAGCGGCTGGAGCCTGTGGCCGAGGGGCCGGTGCGTGTGGTGCATCAGGGCGATCACGTGCTCGAGGGCATGGACAGCTGGAACAAGGCGACGCACGGCCGCTCCGGGTTGATCGCGAAGGTGAGGGCGTCCTCTTTGTCCGAGGCCAACGTCGAGGCGGAGATGATCGATTTTCTGAGCGCGTACGTACCGGCGGGCGCCTCGCCGATGTGCGGCAACTCCGTATGCCAGGACCGCCGTTTTCTCGCGCGTTACATGCCGCAGCTCGAGGCGTATTTCCATTACCGCAATCTGGACGTGAGCACGCTGAAGGAGCTTGCGCGCCGCTGGAAGCCGCAGCTGATGTCGGGCCTGGTGAAGCAAGGCAAGCACGAAGCGCTCGCGGACATCTACGAATCGATCGAAGAGCTGCGCTACTATCGCGAGCACCTGCTCAGTCTGTAGGCCGAGTGTCTGCGGCCGGCACCGCGCGATCAAAGCATACCGCGGGGCATCTATCACGATGGTGTTGCCGTGGCGCTTCACCGGGAACGTCCCGCATAGGAGCAGCCCCGCAATCCCGGTGTCATTCACGCCCTGTCCGCGCAGCTCGAGCGCATGCCTTCCTAAGAACACGAAAGGCCCCGCTTGCGGGGCCTTTCAGTAACCGGTGTTGCAACAGCCTGGAGGAAAATCAGGCGGCGCGCTTACGCGAGGCGGGGGCGCCCTCGCCGGTGGCAGCCGCAGTCGCTGTGGCCAGAGTGCTGTCGGTGTAAGCGGCAACCTGCTTGCCGGCCTTGCTCAGCACGTCGTAAGCCTGGTTGGCGGCGGTCAGCGCGGACTTGATGGCCGCGAATGCGAATTCGGAACCCGTCGGGGCCGATTTGGCGGCCCGGTCGATCGCCTCCGCCACGTTCTTGTTGATCTCGGCGATCTGGGTCTCGAACAGCTTGCTCACTTCGGTCTGCGTCTCGGTGGCCCAGCCATATACCGCGCGGGCATAGCCAGCTGCCTTTTCCGCATTGGCCTGCGCAAAGGAAGTCTGCATAGAGGCGAGTTCCTGAACATCCTTGATGGAGGTGAGCGCTTTGATCTGTGAAACCACATCGGCGCTCGCGGCCTTGGCAGTCCGAACATTGAGCTCGAACAGTTTCTCAGTGGCCTCGGCGGCGGTTTCGGTGAAGCGCAGGGCTTGCTCGAAATTCAGTTTGGCCTGCGAAGTGACGTCTTCCGGTACATTGAAGAGCATTGGGGAATTCCTCCTGGCTGGTTGATGGGGCCCCGGTCGGGGTGTTTGCTGCACTGCAATAAGGCGCTATTGTATTGATTCGGTTGAGCCTGTCAACAAGAATCGGCAAATTTTTTACAGTGTATCCTACGGCGGACAAAGACCGGCGTAGGAACAAGAGCGCAGAGATAGTAAGGACTAACGGGTGAAGCTTCGGAAAAAGGAAAATCAGCGAAAAAAAGCGGCCACTAGCATGGCCGCTTTGCTTACCGGATCCTCGGCCGACGATTACAGGCGTTCGTAAATTGCTGCGATGCCTTGGCCGCCGCCGATGCACATGGTGACCAGCCCATACCGACCTCCCGTACGCTGCAGCTCATAGATTGCCTTGACTGTGAGGATGCAGCCGGTTGCGCCGATCGGATGGCCAAGCGCGATTGCGCCGCCGTTCGGGTT
>JBGQKF010000363.1:0-4889 GCA_041499435.1 Gammaproteobacteria bacterium | reverse complement strand
GGCGCAATGCGCCACAGATCTTTCGCGCGCACACGAGCCGGCGGCTGTCTCGCCAGCCGCTCGCGGTCGATCAGCCATTCGGGCTGTGGATAGCTGCCGACGAGGGTAGTGGGAAAGAGCATCGCTTCACCTCTCTTTGATATCCTGTCGCCTCATTGAGACTACACCGTTAGTTGTATTTTCTCCTGGACCCGATCCTCAGAACATCATCCAGGGGAAATGGATCTCTCATTGACAACGAGAGGGGGGACCAAAACAGCTCTGAAGAACAATAACGCAATACTCGGGGAACGGCCCATGGCAGCAAGCAGCCGGTCGAAGATTTCACGTCCGGTTCTCTACGAACCGCTCGCGCGGGAGCGGCTGTTCGAGCTGCTCGATCAGTGCAGCGGCCGTCCCGTGGTCTGGATCCGAGGCCCTCCGGGAGCGGGAAAGACCACGCTGGTCGCGAGTTGGCTGCAGGCGCGCAAGCCGCCCGCCGTGTGGTACCAGGTGGACGCAGGCGATCAGGACCCCGCCACATTCTTCTACTACCTCGGGCTCGCTGGGCGTGCCCTGCAGCGCAAACAACGCCCCCTGCCTCTTCTAACGCGGGAACTCTCACGCGATACCGTTGCTTTTGCGCGCGGGTATTTCAGCGTCCTGTTCTCTCGCCTTGGCGCTGACGACATTGTTGTGCTCGATAATCTGCACGAGCTGCCAGAGGCGTCGGTCCTCTATCCCGCGCTGGCCAGGTCGGTGGGGGACATTGCGCAGGGCGCGAGACTGATCCTCATCAGCCGTGACCCGCCCCCTGCCGCGTTCGCGCATCTCGAAGCGAACCGGGCGCTGTCTACCATCAATGCGGACCAGCTGAAGTTCACGTTGCGCGAGACCGAATTGCTGGTATCCGCGCATACAGAGCTGACCCGCAGCGATGCGCAAGAGCTGCATGAACTTTGCCACGGCTGGGCTGCCGGCCTGAGCCTGCTCATCGAGCGACGGCGTCGCGGCGAGCTGTTGGAACACTCGGAGGCGAGCGCTACGCTCCAAGAGGTATTCGACTACTTCACGGAGCAAGTCTTCGCGCGCATTCCGGCCTCGGATCAGCGTATCTTGCTGCGACTCGCGGATCTTCCGGGGGTTGTCTCGAGCGCAGCAGCTCAAGCGAGTGGGGCTGACGATGCGGTTCGGCTGATGGATGATCTGTATCGGAGGAATCTGTTCGTCGATCGCATGCTGGGTGGCCCGACCGGGAAGGAGTCTTCCTATCAGCTCCACGGCCTGTTCCGCGCCTTTCTGCGCAGAAGGGCGCGTACAGTCTTTGACGCCGCGGAAATCGCCGCAAGCAGACGGGCGCTTGCGCGTCTGCTCAGACAAAGCGACGCCATAGAGGATGCATTCACGCTGCTGGTGGAGGCATGCGACTGGGACGGCGCTGCGGAGGTTATCTACGAACAGTCGGGTACGCTGCTGCGCCAGGGCCGCAATCAGATGCTGTGCGACTGGGTCGCAAAGCTGCCCGCCGAGCGCGTTGCCAATGACCCCTGGTTGCTGCACTGGTCCGGCATAGCGCACGTTGGCATCGCCCCCGCTGTTGGCAGAAGCATTCTGGAACGGGCTTATGTGCTCGCGACAGCCGTCGGCGATAGCATGTGTCGAGTGCAAAGTGTTGCCGGCATCATCGAGAGTGTGTTCCTCGAATATGCGGATTTCGCCCGACTCGATCCCTGGATTGCGCTCCTCGATGGTTTGCTGCCCACCCTCGTGTTCACGGACGCCAATGCCAAGCTGCGCGTCTATGCGGCACTGGTCGGCGCGGCCCTGCAGCGTCAGGGTGATCCGCCCGCGCTGCAGGGCTATGTCACGCATACTCTTGCGCTATTGCGGGAAGCGGACAACCCCAATCTCAAAGCCGCGGCCGCCGCTTATTTGCTTCGATACGGTGTGCTCGTTGGCCGCATGGCAATCGCCAACCAGGCGCTTGCGCTGGTGCAGCCTGTTCTCTGCGATCCCGATGTAACCCCTCTGCGAAAGGGCCTCTGCGAGCTGTTCGTTGCATGGTACTACGTCAATGTTCCGCAAGAGGATCTGGCGCGTGACACGATCCAGCGCATCGAGCGACGCGGGGCCGAGGACAACGTGTCCGAGCTGCACAGATTCGCGGCCATAGCGGGGTACTGGCTGGAGATGAGCCACCTGCGCACCGCTCAGGCGGGTCATTGCGCGCAGGCGCTGGAAACTGCGATGAATCCGACGAACGCCTATGACGCCGGCTGCCTCGCGGGACTCAAAGCGTGGAGCTGCGCGGCAAGCGGAGACCCGACAACGGCGCGACGCCATGCTGCCGAAGCGGTCGCGCTGTTCGATGAGGCCGGCTCTTGCTGGCACAGGATCTTCAGCCGAGGCATCTTGGGATGGGCCTGTGCCGAAGCGAAGGACTACGAAACCGCAATGCGCGTGGTGGAGGAAGCGCGACGCCTCGCTCGAGAGACGAACCTCAATGTCCTCGATACGCAATTCGAGCAGATCGAGGCAATCATCGCCATTGAACAGGGAGCGGATGTACGAGAGCTGCTGAGACGTCTATTTTCGTCGGCCTCGCGTTATGGAACCGGGCTGCCGCTGCGGTTCTTTCCAACCGTGGCGCCGCGCCTTTGTGCGCTGGCGCTCAAGTCCGATATTGAAGTCCCCTATGTGAGGGCATTGATTCGCTGCTGGGGATGGCGCAGCGAAGACGCGACCGCGGAGGAATGGCCGTGGCCCGTTCGGGTGTATACGCTGGGCCGCTTCGAAGTTTATGTGAGCAACGAGCGCATTAATTTCTCCGGCCATGTCCCGCGCAAAGTGCTCTCCTTGTTGAAAGCATTGCTTTGCCTCGGCGTCAAGAGCGTTCGCGACCGCAAGCTGATCAATGCACTCTGGTCCGGAGACGAGGTCGATGCGGGCAAAGCTGCCTTCAATGTCACATTGCACCGCTTGCGCAAATTCCTTCAGCATCCCGATGCGATCGCAATTCAAGACGGCCTGGTGACACTCAACACGGACGTCTGCTGGGTCGATGCCATCGCATTCGAGCGGCTGCTGCAGACACCGCGCAGCCCCGAGCAGGTCGAGCGCGCGCTGGCGCTCTATCGCGGTAACCTCCTGCCTGAGGACGATGGGGAGCCGTGGTCAAGCGGTCTGCGCGAGAAGCTCAGGCGCAATTTCCTCCACGAGGTGGCATCGGCGGGAGGCGCGCTCGAATCATCGCAGCAATGGCACGATGCGATCGAGCTTTACCAGCGCGCGCTGAATGCGGACAATCTGGTCGAAGCGTTCTATCGCGGACTGATGCGCTGTTATCGCGCGCTCAATCGAACATCGGAAGCCATCTCCGTCTATCAGCGAATGGAGCGTCTATTCTCGATTACTCTCGGCATCGAACCGTCTGCTGAAAGCGAAGCGCTGTACCGCAGTCTCTTTGCTGCTGTCGTGGGATCAGCAGGCGCTTCCCCCGCCTCAAGCCGGGGGATCGCCCGCTAAGTCGGCTGCGCACGCGAACGCAGCATCACGCGCTGATCAATCTCAAAAGGGCAGAGGAACACCAGCACGACCGTACACCTTTGGACGCAGTACGGGATCAGCCGTGCCGACGCCGGATTGATTGCTGCCCTGTACGACCAGGTCGGCGCCGACCGGACCTCCGGCGCGGCCGTACCACTCCGGCGATGCGCTCTGCGGCTGCGTCGCCTGGATCGCCTGATAAGAGCGCTGCACGGTGCGCAATTCCTGGATGCGATCCGCACCTACAGCACCGCCTGCGCGGCCGTAATGCACGATTTCATCGCTCCACGCAGCGGACCCTAGACCGGAAATCACGGCCGCCGTTACCAGACCTACAAATTTTGCGTATGCGAATGCTTTCATAACAAAACTCCTCGCTTGTCTGAACCTTCCTGCGGGCTTCGAGTGGATCGGCCTGCGGTCTGTCTCGAGCCTTGCTTACTTATTGCTGGTCTGGACAGGCGGATTAATGCTGGTCTGGACAGGCGGCTCCGCCGGCTTGGTCCGCGCTATATCACCCATGTTGGTCCGCTCCATTACGGCAGTGTCCTTGATGACCTTGACCTGTGTTACATCACCAGGCTGGCGTTGCATGTTGGTCCGCTGCGCCACGTCAGCATCGAAGGTGACACCGAGTGTGCCGGTGTCCGTCGGGCTGCGTTGCATGTTGGTTCTTGCGGCAACATCCTGATCGTGCGTTATGGTTACATTGCCGAGGTCGGCTGCGAGCGCGCCGCCCGCTGACAGCGCTAGGACGAATGATCCGATCGTCATCGCTTGCCGCTTGGTACAAAAGTCACTGTTCATATTTGCCTCCGTTGTTGAGCTGGCAATCTCGTACATTGCTTCAATTTCAGAACTCATTACGCCGGTTCGTGCTTGAGACGACCCAGCGCACGGGGCAAATGTGGCACGTCTTGATATACAGCCAATGTACAAATCGGAAAAAAATGCGGCGGCTCTGAAGGGTGACTTGAGCCGCACTTACGGATCGATTACAGATCGATTACCGATGGAGGCGATTTGTTACGGCGGGTACCAGGCGCATGGTCCAAATCGACCAAACTGCGCCTTGACAAAGCTAGAGCTCAACGCGCTCTACAGTCCTGATTCAGAGTTATCTATAGGCAAGCGGGACCGCGGCCTCAGAGGTCAGTACACGGAAGGTGAAGCTTTCTTGCAAATATAGTGTTACGGCGTTCGCCGTATGGGCAAGGTAGCCGATCGAGAAATCCTGCCCGACCACGAGCTCGAAATCGTCGCCGCGCACGCTGAGCACCACCGCGCCGTTGACGCCGGGGGCCCACACGATCGGCCCATCCAATAGTCTTCGCACATGCTCGATCACGGGGTAGCCGCCCTTG
>JBGQKF010000362.1:0-4910 GCA_041499435.1 Gammaproteobacteria bacterium | reverse complement strand
GGCGCGGCACGCGCCGCAACGGCGTATCCGCGCACGTCGAGATCAGCGAGGAAAACGGCATCCGCTATCTGCATCTGGGCACCGACACGATCCAAAGCGGAATGCGGGTCAGCGCGCCCGATGAGCTGGTTCTCGCATACACGCGCAGCATGATGGCGTTCCTGCTGTTTGTCCCGGAACCGGCCCGGGTGGTCACAGTGGGATTGGGCGGCGGCTCGGTCAACAAATGGATCTACCGTCATCTTGCGGGCAGTCAACAGGTCGTAATCGAGCTCAACCCCCAGGTGATCGACATCGCCCGCCGCTACTTTTGCGTGCCCGACGATGACGAGCGCTTTGCCATCGTGCAGTCCGATGGTGCGCAGTGGATGCGCGAGCATGCGGACAGCGCCGATCTGATCCTGGTGGACGGCTACGACGGCGTGGCGCTGGTAGAAGAGCTCGCCACCGAGGCTTTCTACGCCGCCTGCGCTCGGGCGCTCACCCGCGAAGGCGTCCTGGTGGTGAATTTGTGGGGCAGCGATCGTCGCTATGCAGACAACCTGCAGCGGATCGAAGGCGCTTTCGAAGGGCAGGTGGTGTGCGTGCCGGCCTTGCAAAAAGGCAACATCATCGTCCTGGGGTTCAAACGCAGCCCCGTCCACCTCCGCTGGGACGAGCTGCGGGAGCGCGCGCGTGCCCTGGAAGCGGCCTACGGCTTGGAGTTCCCGCGCTTCGTCGAGGTTTTGAGACGCTTGAATCCGCACACCGACACGCGGCTTCTGATTTGAAGCACCTGGCGCGCACGTGCCGGACGTTGCTTCCCCCGGCAACCTGTGAAAAAATCCTGACAAGTCAAAGCTTCGGGTGATCGATGATGATCGATCGTGATGGGTATCGCCCAAACGTAGGGATCATACTGGCCAACGCACGCAACCTCGTGTTCTGGGGGAAGCGCATCCGCGAGCATGCCTGGCAGTTCCCGCAAGGGGGAATCAAGGCCGGAGAAAGCCCGGAGCAGGCGATGTATCGTGAGCTCGGCGAAGAAGTCGGGTTGCGGCCCGAGCACGTACGCATACTGGGGCGCACGCGCGACTGGCTGCGCTACGACGTCCCGTCGAGCTGGGTGCGCCGGGATTGGCGTGCCAACTACCGTGGTCAAAAGCAGATCTGGTATCTGCTGCGCATGCTCGGACGCGATTGCGACGTCTGCCTGCGCAAGTGCGAGAAGCCGGAGTTCGACGCCTGGCGCTGGAGCCAGTTCTGGATTCCGCTCGACAGCGTCGTGGAGTTCAAGCGCGAGGTGTACTTGCAGGCGTTGTCCGAGTTGTCGCGTTTTCTGCCTGCGGTGCAGCCCAAATCCCCTGCTGCAGACAAAGACGTAGCTTGATCGGTCGCGCCCGCACGCTCAGGGTGCACTGACCACGGGCAGCGGCGTGACTCGCGGCAGGCACTGCGCCTCGATCAACACCAGGAAACGCACGTCTCGTTCCGCCCAGAACGATGCGGCATCGTCCAGCACCCCGAGCGCAGTCCCGAAGTCAAGCGGCGCCTGACTGGCGAACCCATCGAGCGCGGACAGCAGCAGAACATGCGTAGTGCCCGTTTCCCATGCGAAGTCGGTCAGGCTGTCCGCGAGCGCATCCCAGTTCATCCCAAACCAGCGAGGCAATCCCATGGCGCGCGCCATGACAGCGAGGAAACGCCTCTTGGTGCGAATCTGCTCGCCGCTTACGCAAAACAACTCGGCATCCTTCAGGCGGCAAAGCTTGGTCATGCGCATGGATGTGCCGTGCGTCAGGAGCCGGTAGAGGCCTGAGGGCGCGCTCGTCAGAAAACGTTCGAAGGTATACATTCTTCTACTCGACGATGCGTTTGAACCGGCGATAGTGATCGTCCGTGTAATAGAACTCTCCGTCGCGACCGGCGATGATGCGACGCGCGCCACGATCGCGCGCTCCGGGAGTGGCCACCGTATACTCATGATAATAGCCGCTCGGTCGGCGCGGCAGGTGGTGTTCCCGATTGCTGAATACGGCGCCATCCTTGGCGTAGGGAAACGGCCCTCCCAGCTTGATTGCGCGCAGCACGACACGGGCCTCGGGCGGCAATTCGGCGATGGTAACGTGCGCACTTGCCGGGTCCTGCGCGGCAGGCGTACGCGCTTCAACTACGTTGACAGCAACACAAGTAAGCGCGAGCAACAGGCAGAATCGAACGCAGTCAATCAGGAGACTGCAAGGTGGCGCTCGCCGCCAAGTGCGGTGAGGGTGTCGCCAGAACCCAGCAGTTCCTTGCGTTTTCGCCATTATGATCGCGTGATATTTAACTTTTTTTGTAGCTTGCTTGCCCGCGTGCTTAGACTGCCGTGCGTCGGACCAGCACAGCACAGGGCTGCGAACCGATTCTGGCTAGCCACGTCAAACTGGAGCCTGTCTTGGTGATCTGACCGTCGCAAAGTCGGGGACGCTTTAGGACGACGTCACACTTCACAGCAACCACAAGTTGCGATATCCAGCCATCGGAGGTGAGTTTGGCAACCCGGCGCAGCGAATTCGACGTGACGGATCGTGTCAATACGACCGATCCGTCCGCAGTCGAGCAGGAAATCATTCGCATCTATCAGGAACTCTACTCGGCGCAAACCGCCCCTTTGATCACCCGTGCATTTGCGGACTGCGTGCGTTTTTATCGTGGCGCAGATCCTCGTTATTACGCGTGCGACACCGCCTATCATAATCTGCAGCATACCCTGGAAGTCACGCTCGCGATGGCGCGCCTGATCGATGGATATGAGCGCTCACGTCGCTTCACCGAGGCGCTGGGCCCCGATCTGTATGTATTGGGGATCATAACGGCGCTGTTCCACGATATCGGCTATCTGCGCCATAGGAAGGATACCCGTCATCGCAATGGCGGCGAATATACGCTGCGGCACGTAAGCCGCGGCGCATATTTCCTCGATGAATACCTGCAGGAGCTGGGGATGCCCCAGTGGTCTCGCGTCGCCGGGCGCATCCTTCATTTCACCGGCTACGAGATCCCGGTGCACCGGATCGATGTGCCGAGCGCAGCTTATCGCCTGCTCGGTAACATGCTCGGCAGCGCCGACATCATCGCGCAGATGTCCGATCGCTGCTATCTGGAAAAATGCCGCGACCGCCTCTATCCGGAGTTCGTGTGGGGCGGGCTCGCCGTTGGGCAAGGGTCTGCGGCGCCACGCAAGAGCGCTGCGTTGTTTAGCTCGCCGCAAGATCTCCTGCATAAGACGCCGGGCTTTTATCGCACCGCTACGGTGCGCCTGGCCGACCATCTCGGCGCAGTGTTTCGCTACGCTGAAACGCACTTTGGCGGCGACAACCCCTACCTGGATGAGCTGTCCAAGAATGTTCGCTATGCCGAGCGCATCGCAGACGCGCGGGATACCGCGAGCTTGCGCCGTATCCCACCGCCGAAGCAGGGCTTTTCGACTTCGGCGCAGTCCATGAACCCCAGCAGACCCACAGCGATTCCGCGCGAACCGCTGATCGATCCGGGCAGCCAGCTTTAGGCAAGATCCAGCGCACCGCGCACGCTTGCTAGCTCTCCAGAATGATCTTGCCGATGTGCACGTCCGATTCCATCAGGGCGTGGGCATCGGCCGCCTGGGCGAGCGCAAAGGTCCGGAAGATGACCGGCTTGAATTTCCCCGCTTCGATCAGCGGCCAGACTTTGGCGCGAAGCGTGCTCGCAATTGCGGATTTGAATTCCATCGTACGCGGTCGCAGTGTCGAGGCGGTGATGGTAAGCCGGCGACGTAAGATCTGATTCAGGTCGATCTGTGCGCGAGCCCCGCCCAGCACCGCGATAATGGACAGTCGTCCATCGTCGCGCAGCGCGCTTAGCTCACGCGCCACGTAATCTCCCCCCACCATGTCCAGGATGACATCCACACCTTGTCCTCCGGTCAGCTCCTGCACTACTGCGACGAAGTCCTCGATGCGATAGTTGATCGCGCGCTCCGCACCGAGCGCTTCGCATGCCTTGCATTTCTCCGCATTGCCGGCGGTCGCGAAAACGCGATTGCCGAACGCGCGCGCGAGCTGGATCGCGGTGATGCCGATGCCGCTGCTGCCGCCTTGAACCAGAAGCGTCTCTCCGGCGGCCAGGCGGCCGCGCTCGAATACGTTGATCCAGACGGTGAAGCACGTTTCCGGCAGGCCCGCTGCTTCGATGGCCGTCCAGCCACGCGGGATAGGCAGGCAGTGTCCGGCCGGTGTCACACAGTACTGCGCGTACCCACCGCCCGGTGTCAACGCGCACACCTGATCGCCTTGCTGCCATTGCGTCACACCTTCGCCAAGTCTCACCACCGTGCCTGAGACCTCGAGTCCGGGCAGATCGGAGGCCCCCGGCGGGGGCGCGTACGAACCGGCGCGCTGTAAGCAATCGGGTCGGTTCACCCCCGCCGCCGCCACACGGATCAACACTTCATCCGATTTCGGCTGCGGCACCGGACGCGTCGCAACGCGCAGCACCTCTGGACCGCCCGGGCGCGCGATTTCGACGACCTGCATGGACTCTGGAACGGCTGTCATTGCTGTCCTTTCTCCTGAGGACAACCTATATAGCACTTCATCATGCCGGCTCACAACCGGGTCCACGCGGCATGATCGTGTGTCAAGCCGGGGCGAGTCATACTTTCAGCCGGTAGAGTGAACCAGCCGCTTTTGGCAATGTGTCAACTTCCCGCCTGCTCAGCATGCAGTGGCTCAGAACTTGCACTCGCAGGCGTTCTCACCTGGTGGAGTAGTTGTTGAAGGAGATGCAGGCGGGAGCCGAGGAGGAGAACCAACAGCGGAGCCAACGGGGCTATGCGACGGTCAAGATCGCCGGCTGGGCCGAGCGGCCGTTCTATGATGCAGCCGCGCATAAGCTGTTCAAGCGGGGCG
>JBGQKF010000361.1:0-4914 GCA_041499435.1 Gammaproteobacteria bacterium | reverse complement strand
CGCAACTCATCCTTTAGTCGCTCCCGCCGTCAGCCCGGCGATGTAATAGTCCATCAAGAACGCATAGATGATCAGCGGCGGCGCGGCGCCGAGCAGCGCGCCGGTCATGATCTGCCCCCAGTTGAACACATCGCCCTTGATCAGTGTGGTCACGATACCCACCGGCAGCACCAGCTGATCGGTCGACGTGGTGAAGGCGAGCGGATAGAGAAACTGAGCCCACGCTACCGTGAAGGCGAAGATGGTCGCGGCGATGATGCCTGGCAGCGCGACCGGCATGAAAATCTTGGTGAGGATCTGCAGGTAGCCTGCGCCGTCGATCACCGCCGCTTCGTCGAGCTCCTTCGGGATGCTGGCGAAGTAGCCGATCATGATCCACGTGCAGAACGGCACGGTGAGCGTCGGGTAGATGATGATCAGCATCCACCAGTGATTGAGGAACTCGATCCCGGTCAGATCGCGCAGGAACACGAAGATCTTGAACAGCGGAATGAAGAGCAGTGTGTCTGGAATCAGATAAGTGAGAAACACACCGGTCGCGAGCGTCGCCGAGCCCCAGAACTTCATGCGCGACAGCGCGAACGCGGCCGGAATGCTGACCAGCATCGTCAGCAAGACCACTGCCAGCGCCACCACCGCAGAGTTGCGAAAGAACGTGAGATACGTGGGCGAAGTGAGGATCTCGATATAGTTCTGGAGCGTGGGATTGAGCACCCACCAGGGGGTGGTCGCCGCCGAGATCTCCGCGCTAGTCTTGAGCGAGGTGATCAGCATGTACACCGGTGGCGTGAGGAAGAAGATGACGAAAATCACCAGAAACACATAAGACCACACCAGTGCACGCCGCCGGTCTCTGCGCATGCTGGCTCTGTGCGGTTGGCGTGCGTTGGTGGCGATGGTCGCTTCCGCGCTCATGGTCAGGCCTCGGTGGAGCGCTTGTTGATATCGCGCAAGATGAAAATGGCCGCGATCGCCAGGATCGGAAACATGAACAGCGACACGCAGGCGCCGAGCGGGATGTCGTTGCTTTCGATGCCGATCCGGAACGCCCAGCTGGCGAACACGTGCGTCTGATCCACCGGACCGCCGCTGGTCAGGATGCGTACGATGTCGAAGTTGGCGAAGGTGAGGATCAGCGAGAACAGCGCCGTGATGGCGATGATGTTCCGCATCATCGGCAGGGTGATGAACCACATCTTCTGCCACCAGTTGGCGCCATCGATGGCGGCGGCTTCGTAGAGCTGCTCGGGCACGGACTTAAGCGCGGCCAGATACATGATCATGAAGAACGGCGCGCCGATCCACACATTCACCAGGATCACGGCGAAGCGCGCCCAGTACGGATTGCCCAGCCATGGTACGGCGCTCCCGCCCAGCTTCTCCAGCAGCCAGTTGAATGCGCTGTAGGAAGGATCGAACAGCCACAGCCAGGCGAGCACGCTCATCGCTGGCGGCATCACCCATGGCACCAGCAGCATGCCGCGCCACTTGCGCTGTCCGCGTGCGGGAATGTTGTGCACGAAATGCGCGACCATGAATCCGATCAGCGCTTTGAGCACCACTGCGCTCACCGCGAAGATGATGGACTGCTTAACCACCATCCAGAACGTTTCGCGTGTGAACAAGAACGAGAAATTGCCGAGTCCGACGAAGTGCTCCATCGACTTGTTGAGCATCGCCAGATAGAACGAGTAGAACGCCGGATAGACCACCAGCGAGCCGATGATCAGGATGAGCGGCAGCGTCATCGCGAACGCGATGGTGGACTTGCGCCGCATGAACTTCCTCAGCGTCACCCGGCGCCCGCCGGTGCTCACGCGCACACCGCGCGCTACCGCATCGACCATAGAGTTGCTCTCCCTTATGCGCTGTGCGCGCTACGCGCGCATGAAGCCTTCCAGCTCCGACGAGGCCCAGGCGATGACCTTGTCCATCGCCTCGCCGCCTTGCGTGAACTTGGCGATCATCTTGGTGACCGTGGCCTGGGTGTACATCTGGGTGGCGATCGGCGCAGGCGCCGGTGCGCCTGCGATGTGGACGATCTGATCGCCGAACGGCGGATAGTTGTAGAGCGTCCCTTTGGGCGGGCCCACCTCGGCCCAGATCTTGAAGTCGCGCAGACCGGCGAATGACGGGATGTCGAAGCCACCGCTGGCGATCACGAGTTGCTCGACCGCTGCGCGCTGAGACAGATGCGTGATCAGACTGCGCGCGGCAGCCTTGTTCTTGGAGAACTTCCAGATGCCCCAGAAGAACGGCAGTCCCGGGTTGAAACGTCCCTTCGGACCCTTGGGCGAGGGGAAGGTCCAAAGCTGCTCGGCCACTTTCGGGTTGTCGCGCTTGGCCACCGCATACGCGCTGGGCGGGTTCATGATCAGCGCGCCCTTGCCCGCGATCAACCACTTGTTGTTCGAGGCGTCATCCCACGCGAACACATCCGGCGGGAGGAATTGCACCAGCTTTTTGCAGTATTCCATCGCCTGGCGCGTCTCTGCGGAGTTGACCGTGATGTTGCCCTTGGCGTCCACCAGATGTGCGCCATGCGCGGCGAAGATCGCACCGGCCGAATCGACCGAATCGGGGGTCTGACCCATGCCGATGCCGAACGGAAAGCCGGCCTTGAAGCATTTCTCCGCGGCGACCAGGAACGTGTCCCAGGTCCATTTGTCGGTAAGCCCTTTGTCAGGCGCTCCGCCGGCCGGATACATCTTGGTGATATCGAGCCCGACGTGCTGCTTGAACAGATCGATGCGGGCGCACGGCCCCTTCATCTGACTGCCGACGGTGGCCGGCACGGCGATCCAGTGGCCCTCCTGCTTGCCGAGATATTCGACGGCCGCAGGCAAAGCGCCGTATTGCGCGATGAGCGGCTGTACGACGTCGTCCACCGGTTCCAGGCTGGCCATCTGCCCGGGCCCAAGCCAGATGGGCAGTGACAGAATGTCGTGCCCGGACTTCGCCTGCGCTTCCGAGGTGACGGTGAGCAGCAGCTTGTTGCCCTGCGAGGTGATGTAGTCGATCTTGAGGTCGACTTTCTCCTTGGCCGCCCATTCGTTGCAGAGCTTGGTGAGCGTATCGTTGGCGCCGGGCACCCAGTGATCCCAGAAGCCGACGGCGAGCGACCCCGCGGCGTGCGACGTGCGGACATAGGGCGCGGCCAATGCGGCGGCCGAAGCCGACAAGAACCGGCGGCGATTGATCATGGAAGTCTCCTCCGTTGCCTGTTATGCAATCGGTGCTGGCGTTTTGCCTTATGATGCACCTTTCTGCGCGGATGTGGCAGTAGTCGAGCACCGCGTTTGTTTCGAACCACGAAATGGCGGAGACGGTGAGAGAGAACACGATCAGGACGATCTGGAAGCGCGGCGGCGCGGTAATCAACGGGTGGCTCGGGATTCCGAGCTCGGTAGCGGCCGAAAACATGGCTCAGGCCGGCTGGGATGGGCTCACGGTGGATCTGCAGCACGGGCTGGTGGACTATCAGACCGCGGTCACGATGATGCAGGCGATCGCGACCGTGGGCACACCGACGATGTGCCGGGTGGCGTGGCTCGAGCCCGGCATCATCATGAAGCTGCTCGACGCCGGTGCCTGGGGCATCGTGTGCCCGATGATCAACACGCGCGACGAGTGCGAGCGCTTCGTGGGCGCCTGTCGCTATCCACCGCGCGGCTACCGCAGCTTCGGTCCGGTGCGGGCGCAGTGGTACTGCGGCCCCGACTACTTCAAGAACATCAACGACAGCGTCATCAGCATGGCGATGATCGAGACCAAGCAGGCGGTGGAGAATCTCGAAGATATCCTCACGGTGCCGGGACTGGATTCCATCTACATCGGTCCGAACGATCTCGCTATTTCGCTGGGCTACGGGCCCTCGGGCGTGCCGACCGACAAGGCCGTGCTCGATGCGATCAAGTACATCGTCGACACTGCGAAGAAGCACAAGATCTACGCCGGCATCCACACCGGATCGACCAAGATGGCGAAGGAGATGATCGCGCTTGGGTTCCAGTATGTGACCTTGCTCGCGGACAATGCGTTCCTCGCGAGTGCGGCGAAGGCGGCGGTGCAGGAGATGCGCGAGGGTGGAGAGAAGGCGAAGGCGGGCGGGATGTATTGACCTGGCCGCGCAACGTCTAGCGACAGCGGCGTCTTAGGCGAAGCTCTCGGCGCATTTTGCGTGCAGCAACCGATTCGACCGGCTCAGGACTCCGTCGGTCCGTCGTAACTGGCGGTGATCTTGTACTGCAGCTCCAGGTTGCAGCGCCGCGCTTCGGGATGGTTGCGATCGTGCCAGCCCTGGCACACCATCCGCCCCGTCATCAGCTCGCTCTGGTGAGCGATCATGTCGGCCACGGCGCCGCTCAAGTCGAAACCGCCCTCGACGCAGGTCGAGAACGGGCAGGACACCATGAAATACGCTCTGGCCCCCGCGGCGAACGTATGGGTCTGCTGCGAATGATGGCCGATGCCGGCAGGGTCGGTGAACTTCAGCTCCATCGTGACGTGCTCGACTCGCGGATATTCCTCGCGCACCAGGGGCGAAAGCGTATACGCCCGTCGGCGCTGCTCACGCTGATGGCGATAGATATCTGGCGCTTTGGTGACCATGGCAACCTCCTGCGTGAAGAACTTCGGCGGCAACATTCCCGGAGCTCACCCGTGCCCCGGCGCCTTCCCGCCGCACAACTGCACCTATAGTAGGCCGGAAATCTCGCCACGTCGACTGTGCCTGTTGGTCGGTCTTTTTCTGCCTTGCGCAGGCGAGAGGCTTCGAGCCGGGTGCTGCTGCGCAGGGTTGACGGCCGCAGCGTGCCCCGATAGGCTCAGCGCGACTCGATGTCGTGAGCACATCTTTATCTAGGGAGCGCTGCGAATGCTGAAGCGACTGACTCTTTTTGCATCCCTGGTTTT
>JBGQKF010000360.1:0-4917 GCA_041499435.1 Gammaproteobacteria bacterium | reverse complement strand
GTGGAGATCACCGGACCCACCGACCGCAAGATGGTGATCAATGCGCTCAACTCGGGCGCCAACATGTTCATGGCGGACTTCGAGGATTCGAGCACGCCCACCTGGGACAATCTGATCCAGGGCCAGATCAACATGCGCGATGCGGCGCGCGGGACCATTTCCTTCGCGAGCCCGGAAGGCAAAAGCTACCAGCTCAATCCCAAGACCGCTACGCTGCTGGTGCGTCCCCGCGGCTGGCATCTCATCGAGAAACACGTCGAGGTCGATGGCGAGCCGATGTCCGGATCGCTGGTCGATTTCGGCCTGTATTTCTTCCACAACGTGAGGGCCAAGCTCGCGAAGGGCTCGGGCATTTACTTGTACCTGCCCAAGATGGAGTCGCATCGCGAGGCGCGTTTGTGGAACGATGTGTTCGTCCTCGCGCAAAACGAGCTCGGCGTGCCGCAGGGAACGGTCAAAGCCACCGTACTCATCGAGACGATCCTGGCGAGCTTCGAAATGGATGAGATCCTGTACGAACTGCGCAGCCACTCGGCCGGCTTGAACTGCGGCCGCTGGGATTACATCTTCAGCTGTATCAAGAAATTCCGCAACCGCGACGGTTTCATCCTCGCCGATCGAGCGCTCGTCACCATGACCTCGCCATTCATGCGCGCCTACTCGCTGCTCTTGATCCAGACCTGCCACCGCCGTGGCGCTTTCGCCATGGGCGGGATGGCTGCACAGATTCCCATCAAGAACGATCCGGCGGCTAATGAAGCCGCGCTTGCCAAGGTGCGCGCGGACAAGGATCGCGAAGCCACCGACGGCCACGACGGCACCTGGGTCGCGCATCCGGGGCTCGTCGCGCTCGCAAAGGAGGCCTTCGACAAAGTCATGAAGACACCGAACCAGATCCACCGGCAACGCGACGACGTGAAAGTGACTGCCAAGGATCTGACCGACTTCCAGCCGCAGAAGCCGATCACAGAGAACGGCTTGCGTATCAACATCAATATCGGCATCCAATATCTGGGCGCGTGGCTCGCCGGCACTGGTTGCGTGCCGATCTACAACCTGATGGAAGATGCAGCCACCGCGGAAATCTCACGCGCGCAGATCTGGCATTGGATCCGCAGCCCCAAGGGCGCGCTCGATGATGGTCGGAAAGTGTCGCGCGAGCTGTTCCGCGAGCTGGTGCCGCAGGAGCTCGCGAAAGTACGCGAGATGCTGGGCGAGCAGCAATATGCCAGCGGCAAGTACCAGGAAGCGGCAAAGATGTTCGAGGAGCTCACGCTGGCTGACAGCTTCGCCGATTTCCTGACGCTGCCGGCGTACGAGTACGTTATTGCACATGAACACCGCTGAACGGGCCGTGATCGTGACTCGTGACTCGTAATTCGCGAAATCCCGCAAACCAGGTCGTCAACCAAGGCTTAAGACAACGCAGCTGATTCTGTTCAACAAGCCCTACGGGGTCGTGTGTCAGTTCTCACCCCACGCCTCGCGGCCCACGTTGAAGGACTTCATCACAGTACCCGGCGTTTATCCCGCCGGGCGGTTGGACTGGGACAGTGAAGGGCTGGTGGTCCTCACCGATGAGGGCCGAATGCAGCACCGGATCAGCGATCCCAGGCAAAAGTTGGAGAAAGCCTACTGGGTGCAGGTGGAAGGCGAGCCGACTCATGTCTCTTTACAGCGACTTCATGGCGGTTTGGACCTCGGAGACTTCGTTACGCGACCGGCTCGGGCGGCAAGGATTGCCGAGCCGGCTGATCTCTGGCCACGGCAGCCACCGATCCGATACCGCCGAGCGATTCCAACCAGTTGGCTCGAGATCGCCCTGACCGAAGGTAAGACCCATGAGGTCCGGCGTATGACGGCTGCGATCGGCTTTCCTACGCTGCGGCTGGTTCGCGTAAGGATCGGTCAGTGGACAGTAACCGGCCTCGAGCCGGGGCAGCATCGTAGCGTGATGGCGGCTGATGCTTTCAAATGACTGACAGCTCATGTCAACCGACTAGAAAGGATGGCGTTAAATTGGCCGACGCATCGCGTGCGTCACTTCATTAACCCCCTTTTGGGAGGAAATATGCGTAAGTTGATTATGGCCATCATCGCCGCTGCGTTTGCGGCCGTGACCGTCTCGGCATTTGCCGACGATGCGGTGAAGGTTGATCCTGCCAAGGCCGCCGCAAAGCCCGGCCGTCAGATTGACGACGGCACCGTGAAGACCGACCCGGCCAAGGCCGCTTCCAAGTTCGGCCGCGCTGCGGACGAGGAAAAGGCCCCTGCGAAGAAGTCCAAGAAGAAGAAAAAGAGCGCGGATGCTCCTAAGGCGGATGCTCCAAGTAAGTAGTTCCTGTTGTTGGAAGTCAGGAAACAAAAGGCAGGAAATCATCCCTGCCTTTTTTGTTCTCCTCGGTTGTATCTCACCAGCTGGGCCTCGCCGGTCCTGGCACTTAGCCGCCTCTAAGGGATTTTCTCCAGCTCTGCACGCAGGTCACGCAGATGGGCCAGCGTGTCCGGGTCCTTGATCTTCTTCATCGCCTTATCCATTTTCATCGCCAGATGGTTGACACCGGCGTGCACCGACGCCCGAAACTCGCTGGGCCGGCCGCGAGCCGCCGTGTACTGACGCGCAGTGTCGGCTAACGGCGACGAAAAATAAGCCAGGTCCCGCGATGGCTTGCGGCGCCCCATACTGCCTGGGTCGCGCGTGCTGTCGTCGATATTGTTAGTCGCCTCCGCCGGATCGTCGATCGCGCCGGAGGAGACCATCAGCAAGGTGACGTAGTTGCGCTGCAGGGCGCGCCGATACAGCTCGATCGTGGGCTGCGGATGATCGAGTTCACCGAACAAGCCATCGTTCAAGTCCTTGAGTAGATCGATGCCGACGTAAGACCCCCTCCCCGGGACCAGCATCTTAGCCTCCGCCATGCGGTTGAAGACACCGGGACGCAGCAGCTTGGACAGCACCTTTACGTTCGAGCCTTGCAAGGGGTCCATGCCGCCGGTCGGCACGACGCGCATCAACACATCGGGGTCGAGCAATGCCTTGGGGGTGCTGAATGCCCGGTCCACCAGGAACTTCACGGCCTGGCGTTGCCGCTCCGGCAGCACCGGCACGAAGGGCGCCGTGCCGCGGCCACCCTGATAGCGGGTTTCCTGCACGCCGCCGACGAGCTTTGCCACGGCGCCGAGCTCGTTGTCACGCGTGACCAGCAGCGCCTGATACATCTCGGCCAGGCGTGTGTAGTCTCTGCCAATCTGCGTCGTGGCCGGCAGCAACAGCCCCATCACCCGATCGACATTGCGCAAACCCATGTCAGCGGCGGCAATCGGATCCGAGCCGAGCACCTGCGTGGTAATTGACGGATCGAGCGAGGCTATCGCATCCTCACCGCCGAAGCGCAGCATCGGATCTTCCAGCTGCTTCGCCGCGAGACGGTCCAGCAGCGGCCACTCGTCGTCGAAGGTCATCCCGCTGCCATACTGGCGATAACCCCAATCGATCGCGAAGTAATCGTAAGGACCGAACTTCGGGATCAGATTAGCGTTGTCGCCCGGCTGAGCAACATAGTTGAAGCGCGCGTACGACATGATCGAAGCTGAGGTACCCCATTGCTCGGTCCATCCGCGGCTGCGCAGCTGCTCCACCGTGTAGGCCGCTGGCGCCTTGAAATTATGCCGCAGGCCCAGTGCGTGACCGACTTCGTGGGTGGCCACATAGCAGAGCAGCTCTCCCATGAGATCATCGGGCAGCGGCAGCTTCTGCGCGCGCGGATCGAGCGGGCTCACCTGCGTGAAATACCAGGTCTCCGCCAGTCGTAGCACGTCGTGCCAGAAAATCGCATGCGATGAGATCACTTCTCCGCTACGCGGATCGACCACCGCGGGGCCCATGGCGTTCTGCCGGCCGCTCGGCGTCCAGCGCACAACCGAGTAACGCACGTCCTCCGGGTCCCAGTCGGGATCCTCCTCTTCGCTCGGTGCGTCGCGGGCGATGATGGCGTTGCGAAACCCGGCTTTCTCCAATGGTTTCTGCCAATTCTCCACCGCCCGCTTCAGATAGGGCCGCCACTTCTCGGGCACTTCGGCGCTGATATAGAACACAATCGGTTTCACCGGCTCGGATATCTCGGCGGCTGCGTCTTTTTTCTCCAGGCGGTAGCGATTGATGAATGCACGGCGCACGCGGCCATGCTCGGCCGTGCCGTAATCGTCGAACGGCGTCGCATAGTAGCCGATGCGCTCATCGTAATAGCGCCCGCGCATGGGCGTCTCCGGCAGCAGCAACATGCTGGTGTGAAAGATGAAGCCCAGCGTCGTAGGCACCGGATCGTCGTCGTTCGGGCGCAGCAGATCCTTGGGATCGGGCACCCAGGTCTGGTAGAAGCGGATCTCGATGTTGTAGGGGAAGCTTTTCACTCCCTGGATGTAGGAGCGCTTCGGGTCAACGCCCGCCATGCGGAAGTGCTGCTTGAACTCGCGCCCGAAGCCGTCGGGCACATCGGTGGCGAACAAACCCGTTACGTCGATCACGGGCGCGCCGTCGTCGCCCTCGGCAACGGCGTCGAAGGCACGGATGACGGTGCGCAAGGATGCTTGCTCCACGCCACGCTGCAGACTCGGCATATTGGGCGCCCACATCTCGTAGCGCACATCCTCGAGATACACTTTGTTTCCGCGCCGCACCCAGCGCACCACACGGCTGTCGACCACAGACCCGGGAGCCACATAATCGCTGCCCGTGGACAAGGCTGCGAATTCGGTGTTCACCAGCATGTCCCGCTCCAGCATCTTCGGCGGGATCTCCCAGAGGACGTGATCGCACACTACGTGGACCGTGAACAGTCCCGGCAGGGAACTCATGCGCTCCGGCATGTTGGGGCGGCAAGGCGCAACCTCACTCGCCTTCATGCCCGGCGCCGCAAG
>JBGQKF010000359.1:0-4921 GCA_041499435.1 Gammaproteobacteria bacterium | reverse complement strand
GCTTCGAAGCCACACTCGTAGGGCGAGAGCTTCTCCGGATCGGGCCGATGCACACCGAGCAGCCGCGTAGCGCCCCCGCCCAGCAGCGGCAGCAACACGCCGAGGCCGAGGCCGACGCAGATGAACAGCAAGATCGGAAAGTACTGTGAAAGCATGTCAAGCTTCAGGAGCCGACCCTAAAGAGCGGACTCGTGCCGATGCGCACCGCGACTTCCGCTCCGTCGCGTGAAGAGCTCCCCCTTCGCGGTCATCTGTGCGCCGCTCGCGCGAGCTGCAGGGCCGAATGCGCGCTGCGCAAAATCCCCGCAGGCCGAAATCACTGGTGCCGATGGTGAGACTCGAACTCACACGGGTTTCCCCACCACCCCCTCAAGATGGCGTGTCTACCAATTTCACCACATCGGCAATTTCACCACATCGGCAATTTCGCCACATCGGCAGTGCGCTGCCGGCGATTTGCTTTCGACCCAGCGCCTCGGGCCGAAAGGGCTCGCTCTACTTCGGAATCTCGCTATTCTTGGAATCCGCTGGTGCGGGCACAGTTTCCGCGGGCTTGGCGGGTTGTGCCGGCACCGGCGCGGCCGGCTGCTCGGTCTTGTGCCCTTCCATCACGCTGCTGGCCTGCGGCTTGTGGCCGGTCAAGTACGTGAGCCCCATGCTGGTAAGGAAGAACACAGCAGCCAGCACCCCGGTCGTCCGGCTCAAGAAGTTGGCCGAGCCGGATGCACCGAACAAGCTGCCCGAAGCCCCGCTGCCGAACGCAGCACCCATGTCCGCGCCTTTGCCGTGTTGAAGGAGCACCAGCCCGACCAATCCGGCAGCGGCGATTACGTGTATCACAAGAATCAATATTGCCAGCATGCTTTCAAGTCCCGGCGTTGTCTGCAGCAATGCAGATCGCCCCGAATTCCGCGGCGTCCAATGAGGCGCCCCCGATCAGCCCGCCGTCAATGTCCGGCATGGCAAACAAATCCGCCGCATTGGCGGCCTTCACACTGCCCCCGTACAGCAGGCGCAGACTGCGCGCGACGTCCACCGCTTCGGCAGCGATACGCTCGCGCAGGTAACTGTGCACGGCCTGCGCTTGCTCCGGGGTTGCCGTCTTCCCGGTACCAATCGCCCAGACCGGTTCGTATGCGATCACACCCTTACTCAACGCTTTCCAGCCCAGCCGGCTGGTGACGGCGGACAACTGCTCGTCCACTACGCGCTCGGTTTCTCCCGCCTCGCGCTGCTGCAACGTCTCGCCGACACAGAGGATGGGTGTGAGCCCGCTCTCGCTTGCTGCCTGATACTTCGCTGCGACGGTTGCGCTGTCTTCGCCGAACAGTGCGCGCCGCTCCGAATGACCTACGATCGCGTAGGCGCACGCAAAGTCGCGCAACATGGCGGCGGAAACCTCGCCGGTGTAGGCGCCCTTGGGATGTTGGCTCACGTTTTGCGCCCCCCAGCTCACCGGGCTTCCTGCAAGCGATTGCTGTGCTTGACCCAGATACGGGTATGGCACACAAACGGCCACCTGTGCCCGGCGCAGCTTCCTGGCCGCCTCCACCACCGCGCTCAGCAATGCGGCATTCTCGGAGAGCTTGCCATGCATCTTCCAGTTGCCCGCAACCAGCGGAACGCGCATGTCCATTCGACCGTAGAGACGCAAGAGCCAAAGAACGGCCTCAATGGAAAGCCGCCGGTAAAAACCGTGGAATGTTACTCTACGGAGGGGATCGGGTCAATTTGGCGGCACTGTGCCGCTACATCACCGTCGCGCTTCTATCCGAATCTGCCGGCAATGTAGTGGCTCCGGCCGCGCTGAACGCGCTTAACTTGCGCACAACGCAAGTTAGCCTCCGCCGCTACATCACAGGTAGATTCGGCCTTCAGCCGAATCTGCCTGTGATGTAGTCTTCCGTCGCCTTATTGCGCGGTTTGATGAAGATGGTGTCGGTGCTGCCGAACTCGATCAGCTCGCCCAGATACATGTACGCGGTGTGGTCGGAAACGCGCGCCGCCTGCTGCATGTTGTGCGTCACGATCACGATCGTGTAGTCGTGCGTGAGCTCGGACACCAGCTCTTCGATCTTGGCGGTCGAAATAGGATCCAGCGCCGAGGTCGGCTCGTCAAGCAGCAGCACCTCGGGTTTCACGGCAATCCCACGCGCGATGCACAGCCGCTGCTGCTGACCACCCGACAGGCTGAGCCCGCTTTGCCCCAGCTTGTCCTTGGCCTCGTCCCACAACGCCGCCTTGTTGAGCGCCCACTCCACGCGCTCATCCATGAGCATTTTCGGCAGCCGCTCATACAGGCGCACGCCAAACGCAATGTTGTCGTAGATCGACATGGGGAACGGCGTGGGCTTCTGGAACACCATGCCGATCTTCGCGCGCAGCAGGTTCACATCCTGCCGCGGGGTGAGAATGTTGGCTCCGTTGAACAGCACCTCGCCCTCGGCGCGCTGGCGCGGGTACAGATCGTACATGCGGTTGAGCGCGCGCAACAGCGTCGATTTGCCGCACCCCGAAGGACCGATGAAGGCGGTCACTTTCCGCTCCGGGATATCGAGCGTGATCGATTTCAGAGCATGGTAGTCGCCGTAGTAGAAGTTCAGGTCGCGGATGCGAATCTTGGGCTCCGTTACCGCTTCCTTCCTTCTGGGCTCCATAGCGACCTGGATATCCATTTCTGTCTCAGCTCGAAGTTGTGCGCTCAGGTGACGATCTTCTGCCGCGCGAGCGTGCGCGCCACGATGGAGAGCACCAGCACGGAAAGTGTGATCAGCAGCGCGCCGACCCAGGCCAGGCGCTTCCAGTCCTCATAAGGGCTCATGGCGAACTGGAAGATCACCGAGGGCAGATTGGCCATCGGTGCATTCAAGTCGGTGCTCCAGAACTGATTGTTGAGCGCGGTGAACAGCAGCGGGGCGGTCTCGCCGCTGATGCGCGCCACCGCGAGCAATATACCGGTGATGACCCCAGCGCGGGCAGCGCGCAGCGTGATCAGCAAGACGATCTTCCATTTGGGCGCGCCGAGTGCCGCCGCCGCTTCGCGCAGGCTGTTGGGCACTAGCGAAAGCATGTTGTCGGTAGCACGCACTACGACCGGAACCGCAATCAGGGCAAGGGCGCAGCAGCCCGCCCAGCCCGAGAAATGCTTGACGTAGGCAACGTATACGGCGTAGACGAACAGGCCGAGAATGATCGAAGGCGCGGACAGCAGGATATCGTTGACGAAACGCGTCACTGGAGCGATCCAGCCGCGGCGGCCGAACTCCGCCAGATAGATGCCGGCCATCACGCCGGTGGGCGTGGCGATCAGCGTGGCTACACCCACCATCAGGAGACTGCCCGCGATCGCGTTGAGCAAGCCGCCGTCGCTGCCCGGGGGCGGGGTCATCTGCGTGAACACTTTCGGGCTGAGCGCGCCGAGCCCTTTGGCGAGCAGCGTACCGAGGATCCAGACCAGCACGCCCAGGCCGATCAGCATGGCCAGCATGGAAAGCGCCAGGCCCACTCGGTTTACGATTCTGCGCCGGGTATAGATCGTCATGGTCAGGTACGCGAGCCCTCGCGCCGGGTCACGCGCATCAGAAGGAACTTGGCGAACGCCAGCACCACCAGCGTGATGACGAACAGTAACAACCCCAGAGCGATCAGCGCACTCGCGTGCATGTCGCTGTGCGCCTCGGCGAACTCGTTGGCGAGGCTGGACGCGATGCTGTTGCCCGGGCTGAACAGGGACAGGCTCAAGTCATAGGAGTTGCCGATGACGAACGTCACGGCCATGGTTTCGCCGAGCGCGCGCCCCAGCCCGAGCATGATGCCGCCCACCACGCCGGCTTTAGTGTACGGCAGCACCACGTGCCGCACGACTTCCCAGGTCGTGCAACCCATCGCATAGGCGGATTCCTTGAGAATCGACGGCACGACCAGAAACACGTCGCGCATCACTGCGGCAATGAACGGCAGCACCATGAAGGCGAGGATGATGCCAGCAGTCAATATGCCGATGCCCATGGGCGGGCCCGCAAACAGCGCAGACACTCCCGGCACGTTGGCGAACGCGGATTGCAATGGCGGCTGCACGTGATCGGCGAAGAACGGCGCGAGCACGAACAACCCCCACATGCCGTAGATGATGCTGGGCACGGCTGCGAGCAATTCCACCATGATGCCCAACGGCGTGCGCAGGGCTACCGGGCACAGTTCGGTAAGAAACACCGCCACGCCGAAGCTCAAAGGAATAGCGAGCAGCAGCGCCACCGCCGAGGTGGCCGCCGTGCCGAAGATGGGCACGAATCCGCCGAACTGTTCAGTGACCGGATTCCACTCGGTATTGACGATGAAGCCCAGGCCAAACTTGTGGAATGCCGGGGCGGCACCGATGGCAAGCGATACAACGATTGCCGTCAGCATACCCAGCACAAGCAGTGCAAAGAGCTGCGAGAGCCGGTGGAACACGGCATCCTGCCGCGCCAGCCGGGCAGAATCGTGCGACGGCGTCGATTCTTCCTGCGGCACTGTCAGTACATGGGTGGTCAAAGGCGGGCTCAAATGTACCCCACTTTGAGGTCCGGGGGGGCGGAAGCTCAGAATCCCGCCAGCGTGCCAGCGGCGCCGTCGGTATGCTCTCCAGGGCCAAAGGACCGGCAGGCAATCATTTCCAGATCGCCTCTCCGCTTTGCGTCTTGATCTGTGCGCGCCACGCGGAGTCGATCAGCTTTACGACGTTGTCGGGCATCGGCACATAGTCGAGCTCGACCGCCATTTCCTTCCCGTTTTTGAACGCCCACGCGAAAAAGTTCAGCACGGCAAGCGTCTTGGCGGGATCCGCCGCATTCCTGCGCAGCAGGATGAAGCTCGCACCGGTGATCGGCCAGCTCTTGGCGCCGGGCTGATCGGTCAGCAGCTCGTAGAATCCAGGCGCTTT
>JBGQKF010000358.1:0-4931 GCA_041499435.1 Gammaproteobacteria bacterium | reverse complement strand
GTCGGGGCGCGTCTCGGCCTCAGCTTTGGCGGCAGCGAGCCAGTATAATTATGGCATTGAACAACGTTTTGTCGGCTGATTGCGGCAACCAATAACAAAATCGCTTAGCAGCGACTCGAAAGGCTCGAGTATGAACGACCCAAGTAGGTTCCTCATTCCGGACGTACAACGCACCACGGATACACGGCAGCTCGCCATCGACCGTGTCGGCATCAAGTCGATCCGCCATCCGGTACGCATCGCGGACCAGAGCGGCGGCGTGCAGCACACGATCGCGCTCTTCAACATGTACGTGCAGCTGCCGCACGACTTCAAGGGCACGCATATGTCGCGCTTCGTGGAGATCCTGAACAGCCATGAGCGCGAGATCTCGGTGGAATCATTCGAGACCATTCTGCGCGAGATGGTGGACCGGCTGGAAGCGCAAGCCGGGCGCATCGAGATGAGCTTCCCGTATTTCATCAACAAGGCGGCGCCGATTTCGGGGGTGCAAAGCCTGCTCGACTACGATGTCACCTTCGTGGGCGCGATCGAAAACAGCCGCTACAGCTTCACGATGAAAGTCCAGGTCCCGGTCACCAGCCTGTGTCCGTGTTCCAAGGAGATCTCGGATTACGGCGCGCACAATCAACGCTCGCACGTGACGGTTACAGCGCGTACTCGGGGTTTCGTCTGGATCGAGGACATCGTGCGCGTGTGCGAAGAGCAGGCCTCATGCGAGCTGTTTGGGCTGCTCAAGCGCCCGGACGAGAAGTACGTGACCGAGCGCGCCTACGACAATCCCAAATTCGTGGAGGACATGGTGCGCGACATCGCTGGGGTGTTGAATCGCGATCCGCGCATCGAGGCCTATGAAGTGGAGTCGGAGAACTTCGAGTCGATCCACAATCACTCGGCCTACGCCCTCATCCGAGGGGACAAGGCCGGCGTTTGAGAGGCGCTAGTAGCGCTTGGTGAGCGTCAGATCGGTGCCTTCGCGGCGCATCTCGACGCGATTGAGGAAGCTCATGCCGAGCAGCGCGAACGGCATCTCGGACTCGTGAATGGTGGCATCGACGTTGGTCATGCTGATGTCGCCCACCTTCACGCTGTCGAGCTTCACCTTGTAGACGCGCGCCATGCCGTTTGCGGTGCGGCTCATGGCGCGCTCGCCCTGCAGATAGTTGATTCCCATGCGACGGGCATCGGCGATCCCCAGTGCCACGAAGGTGGCTCCGGTATCGACCAGCATCTGAATAGTGGCGCCGTTGATGCTGCCGGTGGTCATGAATTGGCCACGGGCATCGGCCACCAGAGTGACGCTGCTGGACGCGTTGAATGTGGAGCGCGCGTTGGAGACTTGATTGTTGCCCAGTGTGAGGCTGCGGCGCTTGCCGCCGATCTCGAACAGGGCGGACTCCGGCGTCGCCTTGATGAGCTTGATGCTGCAGGGCAGGACGTCGCCATCGCGCATGACGCGGGGTTTGGGGATGCTGCCGAGCTGGATTACCGCCTTGCCGCTCGACAGACCGACGACATTGATCTCATCCTCGGGAGCTGGCTCTGCAGCCGCCAGGCCGGGCACGAGCGCGAGCACGAACAGGATTGCCTTAAACTTCGCCATTTCTATTATCGTTTCTATTATCTGATCGCCCCGCATCATGAAGTCGATTGCCATCTTGCGCCATTCGCAAACCGAAGGCCCCGGCTATTTTGCCACGTACCTGGAGCGCGCCAGTCTGCCCTGGACGCTGGTGAAGATCGACCAGGGGGAGGCTGTTCCAGACGACGCGGCGGCGTACGCGGGCATCGCGCTCATGGGTGGGCCCATGAGCGTGAACGACGACTTGCCCTGGATTCCGAAGGCCCTGCATCTGATACAGGACGCCGTCGCAAAAGACGTGCCGGTCCTCGGTCACTGTCTGGGCGGGCAGCTGATGGCCAAGGCGCTGGGCGGGCAGGTAACCCGTGCGCCGGTGAAGGAGATCGGCTGGGGCGAAGTTTGGGTCCTGGATACCACGCTGGGAAGCGACTGGTTCGGCGCCGGCCGGGCGGGGTTTCAGGTGTTCCAATGGCACGGCGAAACGTTCAGCGTCCCGCCCGGGGCGACCCATCTGCTGTCCAACCGCTGGTGCGCCAACCAGGCATTCGCGCTGGGTCCGCACCTCGCGCTCCAGTGCCACATCGAGATGAGCGAAGAGCTCGTTCGCAGCTGGTGCGAGACGGGCGCCCGGGAAATCGCCCGCAGCGAGAGCCCGGCGGTGCAATCGGTGGATGCGATCCTGGGCGTGCTGGAGCCCAGCGTACGTACGTTGCACGACGTGGCCGATGCGGTCTACGCGCGCTGGACCGCAAAGCTGAAGCCATAAGGTCGCCAGCCCTTTCAATCCCTGAAATTGACGAACTGCAGAGGAAAATCCGTCACGCTCTTACGCATCAGCGCGATTGCCTCCTGCAGCGAGTCCTTCTTTGCGCCGCTCACCCGCACCGCTTCGCCCTGGATCGATGCCTGCACCTTGAGCTTGCTGTCCTTGATCAGCTTGACCACCCGCTTCGCGAGATCCTGATCGACCCCCGTGCGCACGGTCACCGTTTGCCGTGCCTTGTCACCGCCCGCCTTTTCAACTTCACCTTTGTTGAGGCAGCGCAGGTCGACGCCGCGCTTGGCGAGCTTCGCGAGCAAAACGTCGTACACCTGTCCCAGCTTGAAGTCATCGTCGGCGTAAAGCGTGAGGATGTGCTCCGCCTGCTCGATGCGAGCGTCCGAACCTTTGAAATCGAAGCGGTTGCCGATCTCTTTGTTCGCCTGGTCAAGCGCGTTGCGCAGCTCGACTTCATTGACTTGCGAGACGATATCGAAGCTCGGCATTTCAGCGATGGATCAGCGTAACCGTGAACGAGGTGAGCGGCAGGCTGGTGGCGTCATCGAACTCGGCGGCAGCGGTGACGCCGTGCTGCGCGATCTGCTCGGCGGTGCGGCCGTGGTCCTGGTAGACCGAGAACATGGCTCCCAACGCATAGTCCGCCCCGCTACCGTAGGCGTAGAACCTGGAGAACTCCTGCACCGTACGGTGTGCCGCGACGCCGAAGATGCCGTGGGGGTTGGCGATCAGGCAGTCCATGCGCGAGGACTCCAGCGCATCTTCCTTGTCTTCTTCGGGCATCAGGTAGTAGCGCTCTTTCAAGAACCGGTGGAGGCGGTTCCACGTGCGAAAGATATTGGCCGGGCTGTCCAGGCGGATCTCCTCGGGCGCGTGGTCGAAATAATCCTGCAGGATGTTCTTGAAGGTCGCATAGCCGGTTACCGCCAGAAAGCTCTCCCCCACGCGCAGGATCTTTTGATGGTTGCTGATGTAGGCCGCACTCTCTTTCGCAGTGCCCCACTTAATCAGGGTGTCGGCGGCGATGGCCGCAACGCCATCCTTCCTCACCACGGTTACCGTAGTCACCTTGCCACCCCACTAGGACGTGTCAGATTCGCGGCCGCTCACCGATGCCGCAGCTTCGCTGCAATGCGCATGCGCAAGGCATTCAGCCGAATGAAGCCTTCCGCGTCCTTCTGGTTGTAGGCGCCGCGATCGTCTTCGAACGTCGCGATGCTGGTATCGAACAGCGAATCGCCCGGCGAATCCCGCCCGACCACCATCACATTGCCCTTGTAGAGCTTCAGACGGACCCAGCCGTTTACCGTGGCCTGCGAAGCGTCGATCATCTGCTGCAGCATGCGCCGCTCCGGGCTCCACCAGTAACCGTTGTAGATCAGCGCGGCATAGCGCGCCATCAGCTCATCTTTGAGGTGCGCCACCTCCCGGTCCAGGGTGATCGATTCAATTGCCCGATGCGCCCTCAGCATGATGCTACCGCCAGGGGTTTCATAGCAACCACGCGATTTCATGCCTACATAGCGGTTTTCGACCAGGTCCAGGCGCCCGATACCGTGTTTTGAGCCCAGGCGGTTCAGCTCGGTGAGTACCTGCGCGGGCGACAGTGGGGCGCCGTTGACCCCTGTGATGTCGCCGCTGCGATACTCCAGTTCCACGTATTCGGCCGTATCCGGTGCTTTTTCGGGCGATACCGTCCAGCGCCACATCGCCTCCTCGGGCTCCTGAGCAGGATCCTCGAGCGCCCGGCCTTCGTAAGAAATATGCAGCAGGTTGGCATCCATGCTGTAGGGACTGCCGCCTTGCTGGTGCTTCATCTCGATCGGGATACCGTGTTTCTCGGCGTAGGCCAGCAGCCTTTCGCGCGACGTGAGATCCCATTCCCGCCACGGCGCGATGACGCGAATGTCGGGCTGCAGCGCGTAGTATCCGAGCTCAAAGCGCACCTGATCGTTACCTTTGCCGGTCGCGCCGTGCGAGACCGCGTCCGCGCCGGTCTGCCTGGCCACCTCGATCTGGCGCTTCGCGATGAGCGGCCGGGCGATGCTGGTGCCGAGCAGGTATTCGCCCTCGTAGATCGCGTTGGCGCGAAACATCGGAAACACGAAATCGCGCACGAACTCTTCGCGCAGGTCGTCGATGAAGATCTCATTCACGCCGAATTGACGGGCCTTGGCGCGCGCAGGCTCCAGCTCTTCGCCCTGGCCGATGTCGGCGGTGAAGGTCACCACCTCGCACCGATAAGTGTCCTGAAGCCATTTCAGGATCACCGATGTATCAAGACCCCCTGAGTAGGCAAGGACCGCCTTCTTGATCGTGCTCATTGCTGAATTGGAACCCCGGGTTGTCATGTCTGTGATGAGCGGACGACGCGACACCCGCCCGGCGTGCAGGCTGCACGGCAGTGCTGCGCCATCGGCGGAAGTATCAGGTCTTATTCGGGTCGGGCGCTTCGTCGTCTTCCTGCGGCTGCTGCTGTCGCTCGAGGTCGGGTGCATAGACCCCATCGACCCATTCGCCGATGAATACCTTGCCGTCCGGGCGGCGGTACTGACCTTGCCCGTGCGGTTT
>JBGQKF010000357.1:0-4936 GCA_041499435.1 Gammaproteobacteria bacterium | reverse complement strand
TGCACCTGAAGGTGTGCGAAGGCTGCCGCAACTTTCAAGATCACGTCCGGTTCATGCGACGCGTCGCCCGCCGCCACCCGATTCTGCGCGATCAGGATAAGGAATAGGACTAGGAATAGGTCTTTCACCCCGCAGCCGCTGATTGCGCACTGGCCCGCTCCAATGCCGATCGCTCCAACTCGAGCGCGGCACGCATGGAAAATATCTTCAGAATCGCGTGATGCGGCAGTTCCTCGCGCATCGGCTTGTCGTCCGCGCAGGCGATGTGCCCGATCACACGACCGTTCGAATCGAAGCACGGCAGACCCAGGTAGCTGCGCCGCTCGTACTGACCTTCCAGCGGCCATACCGTATCGGCGTCGCGGGCGACGAATACCGTTCTGCCTTCGCAGATGACATCTTCGCAGGCCGTGCCGGTGAGATCGAACTCTACGCAACGGGCATACTCACCGGCCTTCCAGCGCGCCAGCATGCGCACATGCGTGGTCGGGTAGTCGCTGCATTCGCATACGAATGCTTCGCGCACCCCGAGCGCGGAAGCGAAGCTGCGTACCAGCCTGCGCAGCGATTCATCGCCCCGCGACGCGGACAGGCCTTCCGCGATTTCCACGACCGCTTCCTCGACCCGCTTGCGCGGTGTGATGTCCGACATCAGCCCCACGATACGTGACGGCTCACCGGCAGCGTCGCGCACCAGACTGGCGCGTGCTGCCACCCAGCGCCATGCTCCGTCGTGATGACGCACGCGATGCTCGTGCTCGAGCCGCACCGTGTGCCCCTCCAGATGGCGCTTGAGCGCCTGCATGAACGCCTCTTGATCGTCCGCATGGACGCGCTCGACCCATTCGTCGATCCGGTCGGACAGCTCGTGATCCGCGTAGCCGATCATGCTCTTCCAGCGCGTGGAAAAGTACGCGCGGTCGTTCTTGAGATTCCACTCCCAGAGTGCATCGTCCACGCCGCGGATCGCGAGTCCATAGCGCTCTTCGATCTGCTGCAGACCGCGCTCGGCCTGCACCCGTCCCACGAGCTCGCGTTGCCGGCGCGCTCGCAGCGCTTCCACCGCCTTACGGTAGCGTGTGACCTCGACCGCCATCGACTGCAGCGCATCGCCGCTTGCTTCGGCGCAATCGCCAAAGCGCGAGTCGAGCAGTGCGAACTGACTTGCCGCGGCGGCGAGATCGCGACGCAGCCTGGCACGCCTCACTAACATGACTACCGAGCATGCGAGCAGCACGGCGACGACGAGCCAGCCCTCTGCACTGCCTGTGAGCGGTGCGGCTGTGGCGGCTGCGGCCCCGCCGGCGATCGTGCTCGCCAGCAATGTAACGGCGATATGTCGCATCCGTAGCCTGGACGCGGATCGCTCGTGTCCTGCTCGCCGGCTCATGCAGCGTTGCGCTTTTTCCATGATTCAGTGTAGTGCGGCAGCCGGTGGCGAGTGCGGGCCGCGTCCCTGCAGCCGCTCGAGCATGCGCCGCTCCATTTCCACGGCTGCGCGCACGGCGAACAGTCTCAGCACCGCCTCGTGCGGCAACTCGCCCGGCATCGGCTTGCGGTCCAGGCAGGCCAGGTGGCCGATCACCTGGCCTTTGGTGTCGAAGCAGGGCAATCCGAGATAGCTTTCGTTGCCGGTCTGTCGCGCACAAGGCCAGCGCGCTCCGATGCCACTCGGTGCAAATACAATCTTGCCTGAGATGATCACCTCGCGACAAGGCGTTCCGGCGAGCTCGTACTCGACACACGGCGCGGCCGCGCCCTCGAACCAGTGCGCCAGCATGCGAACCCGCGTGGGCGGCTGATCGGAGCACTCGCAAAGAAATGCCTCGCGCATATCGAGGATCGCAGCGAACTTGCGCACCAGCGCCGTATAGGCGTGCTCGCCCTGCAGTCCATGCAATCCATCCGCGAGCTCGGTCAGCACTTCCTGCGCCTGCCGGCGCGCGGAAATGTCCAGATTGAGCCCGACCACGCGGTAGGCCCGACCGCTCGCATGGCGCACCGCAGCCGCACGTGCCAGAACCCAGCGCCAGCCGCCGTCCTTGTGACGCAAGCGGTGCTCGTCTTCGAAGCGCGGTGTCTGCCCGTCGAGATGCGCCTGCAGCGTCCGCAGCACGCGCTCACGATCGTCGGGGTGAATGCGGCTGTGCCATTCGTCTATGTCGTCGCCGAGCTCGCTTTCCATGTACCCCAGCATGCTCTTCCAGCGCGGCGAAAAATACGCGGTGTTGAGGGCGATGCTCCATTCCCACATGCCATCGCTCGCGCCGCCCACGGCAAGCGTGTAGCGTTCTTCAGTCTCGCGCAATTCCTCCTCCGCACGGATGCGGCGCTGAGCTTCCGCGCGCAGCAGATTCTGCTCCCGCTCCATTTGTTGCCTGAGCGGCGCCTGCAGCGACAGCAAGGTCTTTAACTGATCGCTCGGCCGGGCGCGTTCTTGATAGACGGGCTGTTCTTCGAGCAGGCTGCGAGACTCGCTCACCAGACGGCGCAGGCGGTACCGCAGGCGCCATTCGCCGAGGATCAGCACGCCTAAGGACGCGACCGAAAAAATCAGGAGCCCGGTAAGCGCATGGACTGTCATGCGATGTCACGCAACGGCGCGCTGCTGCGCCACGTCGCGCTGCGCGAGCGGCAGCGTAAAGCGGAATACGGTGCCGGTGCCGAGCTCGCTGTCCACAGTGAGCCGGCTGTGATGCAACTCGAGGATGCTCTTCGTGATGGCAAGGCCCAGTCCCGCATGCGCTCCCTTCTCCCAGCCGGCATTGTTCACTCTGAAAAAGCGTTCGAACACCTGCGTGAGATTCTCCTGCGCAATGCCGATACCGGTGTCGGACACGTGCACGACGGCGTCGTCTTCTTCGAGCGTTACCGCCAGGCGCACGCGTCCGCCCGCGGGTGTGTGCGTGATCGCGTTGCCGATCAAGTTTTCCAGCACGCGCTCGATCAGCCCGATGTCGCCGACCACGAAGGGCAGGTGGTTATCGAAGTCGAGCTCGATGCGCACGTCCTTGTGGTGCGCTTGCAGATCGAACTTCTGTGCGACGTCCTGAATCAGCTCGCCGATCGAAAACGACTCTGGCAGCAGGCTGACCTCATGCGCATCGAGCTTGGCCAGCTCGATCAGATCGCCCACCATCTTCCCCAGCCGCTCGCAGCTGCGCGAGGCGATGCTCAGATAGCTGCGCCGATCCTCCGCGGACAGCGACGTATCCTTGAGCAGCAGGGTATCGACATAGCCCTGCAGTGTCGCAATCGGCGTCTTCAGGTCATGCGAGACATTGGCCACCAGCTCGCGCCGCAGCTCATCGTTGCGCTTGAGCGTCTGCAGCTGCGCAAAGATGCGTGAAGCCATCTCGCGAAAGGAAATGGCGAGCCGATCGATTTCATCACCCCCGGCATCACTCGCCACTGGCAGCTGCGGGCGTTGATTGAAGTCGGAGCGCTGGAAATCACCCATGGCCGCAGCCAGCCGCTCCAGCCGGCGCGTCATGAGCGCGAAGATGCCCAGTCCAGCGAGCAGTGCAATCAGCACGCTCAGCGCTGCGGCACCCGCGGCTCTGGGCACCACGTCACTGTTCGCGAGCAATCCCGCGAGACCGGCCGGGCGCTCGGCAGCCAGCATCACATAGAGATAGCCCTGGCCGCTGGCACCTGCCACCGGTGCGACCGAGAAGATGCGCTGGCGGTTGGGATCGCGCGGATCGTCTCCGAGTACCGGCAACTTGGCATCGCGCTCGAGCAGGCGACGGATCGGAGCGAGATCGACCTGCATCAGTTTCACTTCGTTCGGCGCGGCGGAAAACGCCACGATGCCGCCCGTCGCATCGAGCAGATAAATCTGGATCGAGGGGTTGATGATCATCTGCATGTCGAACAGCGAGCGCAGACGCTCCTTGTCAGGCTCGCTCAGCGTGCCGAGCGGATTCTGCTGCAGAAGGTGCTGTGCAAGCCGCAGGTTGAGGCGCTGATTCGATTCTTCGTTGTACTGCTCGAAGAAATGCAAAGTCGCCCCGACCGAGATGACGCCGACCATGAGAAACAGGACGAGCAGCACGGCGGCGAGCTTGCTGTAGAGGGTGCGGAACATGGGGGTTAAGCGTCACGCCCTTCGGCGAACTTATACCCCACTCCCCACACCGTATGAATGTACTCCGGGTTTTGCGGGTCGCGCTCGATCTTCGAGCGCAGGCGGTTGATATGCGAGTTCACCGTATGATCGTAGCCGCTGTGCTGGTACCCCCACACTTGATCGAGCAGCTGCTCGCGGGAGTACACGCGCCCGGGATGGCGTGCGAAATGCACCAGCAGGTCGAACTCGCGCGCGGTGAGCTCGATGCCCTGGCCGCGCACCGTAACGGCATGGCGCTCGATGTCGATGGTCATCTCGCGCGCCTGCAGCAGCTTGGCCTGGGCGCCTTCCTCTTTCTTGCCGAGCATCTCGACACGCCGGAATAGCGCCTTTACGCGTGCGGTCAGCTCCATCACGCTGAACGGCTTGGTGAGGTAGTCGTCGGCACCGACCTCCAGGCCGAGCACGCGGTCGAGCTCGCTCGATTTCGAGGTCAACATCAGAATCGGCGTATAGCGCCCGCGTGCGCGCAGCCGCTTGCAGACTTCGAGGCCCTCCAGCCCGGGCAGCTTCAGATCCAGAATAATAAGGTCATAGGGCTTCGCTTCTGCCTCGGCGAGCCCGACGATGCCGTCGAACGCGAGATTCACCTCGCACGGCAGGTCCTGCAAATGCAGCTGTACGAGCTTCGCGATATCGAGCTCGTCTTCGATGACCAGAACACGGTTCATCGACGTTTCCTCCTCATCATTGGCGTTTCCGCATTTCTGTGAAGAGTGAAGGGTGATCCCCCTCACCCCAACCCTCTCCCCCGGTGACGGGGGAGAGGGCGTCTTAACAGCGCGATCGTGCCTACCCTTCACT
>JBGQKF010000356.1:0-4941 GCA_041499435.1 Gammaproteobacteria bacterium | reverse complement strand
CCAGAAGAAGTCGACGCGGTCCCACATCACCGCGGCTTGGGCGAGCACAGGGAAAAAGGTCTCGGCAACCGAGCCGCCGGGCAGGGCGCATGAGAACCGCCCGCGCGCGGCCATCGCTGCATGCGCCTGGAGAGCGAAGCGGTCTGCAAAAATGCGCGCCAGCGCAGCTGGCGTGTCGATCACAATTTCGGGTTGCATAGCTCGGTACCGCGATTGCCGCCCGTCAGCTGGTCACGGTCGGGTTCTGCCAGCCTCCGATCGGCGTAACCTTGCTACCCACTTCATCCGGTCCCCACGTACCGGGTTCGTATTCGTGTATCGGCGTGTTCGCCTTCAGCACCGGATCGACGATGCGCCATGCCTCTTCCACATAGTCCTCGCGCGCGAACAGCGTGGCGTCGCCAACGATCGCATCTCCAAGCACGCGTTCGTACGCATCCATTTCCTCGGCGCTCGGGTGGCGGCTGGCCACCAATTCGACCGGCTGCCCGATATTCTTGTCTTCCGGATCCATCACCGTCGCGCCCAATGCCATCGTCACATCGGGGTTGACGCGGAAGCGAAAGTGGTTGCGTGGTTGAGAGCTGGTCGCGAATACTCTGGGCGGCTGCCGTAAACGCACGACCACTTCGGTGCAGGTCACCGGCAGAGCTTTGCCGGCGCGGATGTAGAACGGCACGCCATGCCAGCGCCAGGAATTGACCTTGAGCCGCAGCGCTGCGAAGGTCTCGACCTTCGAGTCGGCCGCCACCCCGGGCTCCTTGCGATAACCGCGGAATTGTCCGCGGATCAGACTGGATTCATCCAGCGTGGCGATCGCTTTCAACACCTTGACCTTCTCGTCGCGGATCGATTCGCTGTCGGGGCGCACCGGCGGTTCCATCGCCAGATTGGCCAGCACCTGGAACAAGTGATTCTGGATCACATCGCGCACGGTGCCGGTCTGCTCGTAGAACGCGCCACGCCCCTGGACACCGAAATTTTCCGCCATCGTGATCTGCACGCTTTCCACGTGCATGCGATTCCAGAACGCCTCGAGAAACGCGTTCTCGAAGCGGAAGAACAGCATATTGTGCACCGGCTTCTTGCCGAGGTAGTGATCGATGCGAAAGATCGACGTCTCAGAGAACGTACCCAGCAGAATGCGATTGAGCTCGCGCGCCGAAGCGAGGTCGCGCCCGAACGGCTTTTCCACGATTACTCGCGCACCTCGGGTGCAGTCGGCTTTGCCGAGCTGTTCCACCACCGGCCCGAACATCACCGGCGGGATGGCCAGATAGTGCGCCGGCCGCTGCGCTGAGCCGAGCTCCTTGCGGATCGACTGGAATGTCGCCGCATCGTTGTAGTCGCCGTCGACGTAACGCAACAAGCTGCACAGCTTGGCGAAAGCCGCGTCGTCCACGGTGGCGTGCTTCTCGAGACTGTCGCGCGCCCGTGCCTTGAGCTGATCCAGATTCCAGCCGGCCTTGGCCACACCGATCACCGGCATGTCGAGATGGCCGCGCTTCAACATCGCTTGCAGCGCCGGAAAAATCTTCTTGTGGGCCAGATCGCCGGTAGCCCCGAAGAAGACCAAAGCGTCAGAGGGAGCTTCGTTCATTTCAGTGCCTATTTGTTACCGGATTTTTCGATGTGCCCGCCGAACTCGTAGCGCATCGCGGACAGCAGCTTGTTCTGGAAATCCGCTTCGCCGCGCGAATTGAAGCGCTCGTAGAGCGCGGTGGTGAGCACCGGGGCCGGGACGGCTTCGTCGACCGCCGCCTTGATGGTCCAGCGGCCCTCGCCGGAATCCGATACGCGGCCCGCGAAGTTCGCGAGATCCGCATCTTTGGCCAACGCCGTTGCGGTGAGATCGAGCAGCCACGATGCGATCACGCTGCCGCGTCGCCATAGCTCCGCGATGTCGGGCAGATTGAAATCGTACTGGTAGTGCTCGGGATCGCGCAGCGGTGTGGTCTCGGCGTCGACGTCATGCGTATGCTTGCCGATATTCGCTGAGCGCAGGATGCCCAGCCCCTCGGCGTAAGCGGCCATCAGTCCGTACTCGATACCGTTGTGGACCATCTTGACGAAATGGCCCGCGCCGTTCGGCCCGCAGTGGAGATAACCTTGTTCGGCGGTGCCACCGGCCTTTGCATGTCCCGGGGTGGGCGCTATGCCGCTGAGCCCGGGCGCAAGTGAGGCGAAGATCGGGTCCAGGTGTTTGACCGTCGCCGGCTCGCCGCCGATCATCATGCAGTAGCCCCGCTCGAGCCCCCACACGCCGCCACTGGTGCCGACGTCGACGTAGTGAATGCGTTTACCGGCAAGCTCCTTGGCGCGCCGAATGTCATCGACATAGTAGGAATTGCCGCCATCGATCAAGATGTCGTCGGGCTGCATGTGCGGCAGCAGATCGGCGATTGTCTTGTCCACCACCGCAGCGGGGACCATCAACCATACGGCGCGCGGACCTTGCAGCTTCTTCACGAAATCCGTCAGGGAAGACGCTCCGACCGCCTTCTCCTGGACGAGCTCTGCCACAGCCTTTTGCGACATGTCGAACACGACGCAGTCGTGGCCCGCCTGCAACAGCCGCCGCACCATGTTGGCGCCCATACGGCCAAGTCCAATCATTCCGAGTTGCATATGTGCTCCTTGTTCATTTTCCGTGTCTGTTGCGTTTGGGTCGCGCCGGCGCTCGTCGAGACGAACCACGACGGACGCTGGCGCTTGCGGCCGGTCGGCCGGTTGCTGCGTCCCACATGCGAAAGCCGCCTACGAAAGCATTGGCGTTATCGCCGGCTCGACAGCCCGGCGGCAGCTTCTTCAGCTTCTTGGCGTTGCCCCCGCCAAGCACCACATCATCCGGATGGAGTGCGGCCATCAGCCTGGCAACCCCAAACTCGACATACTGCCGCCACTTTTTTCTGCCGAGTCGTTCCAGCCCGCGCAAACCAACGTAGTCCTCGTAAGTGCCGCGCTTGAAGGATAAGTGAGCCAGCTCCATCGGAAACACCACGCCGTCGGCGACAAGAGCCGAGCCCAGACCGGTGCCCAGCCCGAGGAACAGAAGCTCACCGCCCTCATAGCTGCCGAGTGCCTGCATGGCAGCGTCATTGATGATCTTCACCGGGCATCCGAACGCAGCTTCGAAGTCGAACCCGATCCATCCCGGGGCCAGATTATGCGGTTCAGCGGCGATACTGCCGTGCTGAACCAGCCCGGGGTAGCCGATCGAGACCGCCTGGTACTTCCAGCTACCGGCGAGTTTCTTCACGCCGGCGACCATGAGCGCCGGCGTCATCTGCGGGCCGGAAGGCAGCTTGCGCGGCTCTTTCTGTCCGGAAGCGAGAATCTTTACTTTCGTGCCGCCCACGTCGATGACGAGCACCTTCATCGACTGCCTCCATTTTTGTTCAAATCGTAGACGACGTGCGAGCTCATTTCGGGCTTGTCGGTGGTCACTGGGTTCACGGCCGGCTCCTGCGCGACCCACGCGTTGAGCAGCTCGAACGCCACCGCGAGCACTACCGGGCCGATGAAGATGCCGATGGCGCCGAAAGAAATCAGGCCGCCGATGACACCAGCGAGGATCAGCAGCAGCCGCAAGTCCGCCCCGCGCTTGATCAGGATCGGCCGCAGCACCTTATCGATCGTGCCCACCGGAACGACGCTCCAGACCAGCAGTGCGGTGGCCCAGCCAGACTCGCCCTTCCAGTACAGCCAGCCGACAGCGGGCAGCATTACGAGCATCGGTCCGAGCTGCGCCACGGCGAGTAGGAAGATGAACGCCGTCAACACGGCCACAAAGGGCACGCCCGCCACCAGCAGGCCGATGCCGCCGAGCAGCGCTTGCACCAGTGCAGTGACGACCACACCCAAGGCAATGCCACGAATGGCCTGTCCTGCCAGCACCGCGGCATGCTCGCCGCGCGATCCGGCAAGACGCCGTGCAAAACGGCGTACGGCCGCGGCTGCGGTCTCACCCGATGCGTAGAGAATGGCCGAAATAATGATGGTCAGCAGGAACTGCACTAGCGTAATGCCGAAGGTGCCCAACTGCAGCAGGAACCACCGCAGCCCGGTGGCCACGAACGGACCCAGACGGGCCGACAGTTCCCCGGTTTCGTCGACGGCGAAATGGCGCCATGCATCTGCGAGCTTGGGACCGACCAGCGGCAGGCGCCCCAACCAGTCGGGCGGCGGAGGCAGGTTGAACGACGCCAGAGACTTCGCCCAGCCGGCAATGACATCCGTGTAGTTGAAGACGGAGCCAATTGCAGCCAGCAGAGGTACGAACAGCACCAGCAGCAAGAGCAGGGTCATGACCGTGACCGCAAGCCAGCGACGCCCCCACAACAGGGACTGAACGCGCAGCATCGCTGGCCAGGTCGCCACCACGATCATCGTCGCCCAGATGGACGCGGCGAGGAATGGGCGCAGAATCCAGAAGGTCGCGCCAATCAACGCGCCGATGAAGAGCACGGCAAAGACGGTGCGCGGAAGATCCGAAGGCTGATCGGTCATAGAGCGAGGAGATCGTCGGACAGCATACGATTAACGCGAAACCGGCGCCGATACACCCCAGTCCATCGGCGCCCGGCGAGCTATGGAGTCGAAAGCCCCCGGCGTTGCTTCAGCGCCCGTGTCGACTCAATCCTCGGATACATTTCGCTGGCCGCCCTGTTGCCTCGATGGCCGCCATACAGCGACACTAACACAAATGGCTTCGTGCCGAGTTGAAGTCGATGATCGAGGGTGTGTGGCGTTTAATTTCCCTCTTGTAAGCGTAGGCCTTGCCGGAGGGTTTTGCGATAACGGTGCATTGTTGTGCGAACCGGCGGGTATGAAACCGCTCACTGCCTGCACCTGGGATTGCGGCGCACCTACAAAGGACTCAAACCGGCGGAATTACTACGCCAGCATAACTGGTCAACTCTGCGTGATCGTTGATAGCTG
>JBGQKF010000355.1:0-4947 GCA_041499435.1 Gammaproteobacteria bacterium | reverse complement strand
GTGCTGCGAGCGGTGGCGCGTTACGCGCGCGAGTCGGGTCCACCGTACGACGTACTGCGCGTAAGTCCACTGGACTCACACGGAGAATTGTTCAAACGGCTGCCGTCCGTTCTGCGCGCACAAGGCTGGATCCTCCAGCGTTTCTTCATGTACCCCAACTGGTACGAGGACGTGTCCGGCCACGACTCAGCATTGTATCTGCGCGCACGGCCATCGCGCCTGCGCAGCACGATCGAGCGGCGCACGCGCAGCCTGGAAAAGTCGGGCCGCTCGCGCACCGAGATCCTCGGCTCGGCCGCTGCATTGGACACCGCGATCTGGGACTACGAGCGCGTCTTTGGACGAAGCTGGAAACAGGGACTGGTGGAGGGTCCCTTATCAGCGCGCCATCATGCAGGTCGCGGCGCAGGCGGCTGCGCTGCGACTGGCGCTGCTGTATATCGACGACGCCCCCGCCGCCGCGCAGTGCTGGATAGTCAGCGGCGGCGTGGCGCACCTCCACCGCCTGGCCTACGACGAGCGTTTCCGCGAGCTCTCACCCGGCACCGTGCTGAGCTGGCACGTCATCCGTCACGTGCTGGATGTCGATCACGTGAGAGAGCTGGATTTCGGAGTCGGCGATGATGCGTACAAGGCGGAGTGGGTCTCGGGGCGGCGGGAGCGCTGGGGCATCCTCGCGTTCAACCCGCGCACCTGGGGCGGTCTCAAGGCCGCCGCAGTCAACATCGGCGGTCACGCCGCGAAGAGCGTTACGCGAGTCGTTCTGCACCCGCTTCTCAAGCGCCTGCGCGGAGCTGATCCTTCGCCATAGGTGACGGACAAGGACGCGAGCTTCCTCCAGTGATTGCCGCTGCTGAGAAGCTCCAGTAGTAGCGTTCGATCGCCGCTCACAGGCCCCAACGCAACGCCGCTGTGTGCACCGGCGCATCCCACAGTCGCATCATGTCGTCGGTCAGCATACAGACTGTGATGGAACAACCGGCCATCTCCAAAGATGTCACGTAGTTTCCAACCAGCGAACGCACCACGCGCACGTTGGTACTGGACAGTACGGCGCGCGCGGCGTGGTACATGAGATAGAGCTCCATGAGCGGTGTGCCGCCGAAGCCGTTCACCAGCAGGAGGGCTTCTCCGCGCGCCTGATTTTCCAAGTCGGCCACGATGGCGTCAACCATTTCTTTGGCAATCGCGTCGGCGGGCTTGAGCGGAACGCGGCGGCGGCCGGGCTCGCCGTGGATGCCTACGCCCATCTCCATCTCGCTGTCGCTGATTTGGAAGGTTGGCTTGCCGGCCGCCGGCACCGTGCAGCTTGTGAGTGCTACGCCCATGGAGCGCGTGCGCGCGTTGACCGCTTCGCCCAGCGATTTGAGCGCGAGCAGATCGCGTCCCTGCTCGGCAGCCGCGCCGACGATTTTTTCTACGACCAGCGTGCCGGCGACGCCGCGGCGTCCCGTGGAGTACGTCGAGTTGTCCACCGCCACGTCGTCGTTGGTGGTGACCGCTGCCACCTTGCCACTCGACATCTCGCGCGCCATGTCGAAGTTCATCACATCGCCCTCGTAGTTCTTGACGATGAACAGCACGCCACCACCGGTGTCGACCGCGGTCGAAGCGGCGAGCATCTGGTCGGGCGTGGGGGAAGTAAAGACCTGGCCCGGACACGCGGCATCGAGCATGCCGTGCCCGACGAAGCCGGCGTGTAGCGGCTCGTGCCCCGACCCGCCGCCGGACACGAGCGCGACCTTGCCGGCCTTGAGTTGCGCGCGGCGCACGAACTTGCCCTCCTCGCCCAGGGCAACGATGTCACTGTGTGCTTCGCAGAATCCATGCAGGCTTTCCTGCAACAGGCGGTCCACCGCGTTGATCAGTTTCTTCATAGTTCCTCCATGCGAATGATCACGGCTCGCGCAGCAACCGGGCTACCTTCTCGGCGAACTCCTTCACGATCGCCTCCAAACGCCGGTTGCGCGCATCTGTGCCCAGATCGGGTAGGACGACGGTGACTTCACGCAGCCGCTCGCGCTCCTCTTTCAGGATTTGCAGCCGCCGCGGGTGCGCCGCGCGATAGGCGGCCAGGAAACGCTCACGCTCGCGCGGCGAGAAGTGGCAGATCTCGAAGATGCGCTCCACGTGTTGCAAGGGAATCGGCGTCGGGTAAGCTGGATTGGAGATGAGCGAGATGAAGCTGCGATTTTTCTCGAGCGCTTCCGCCAATCGCTGACGCATGCCGGACGGTCGGCTGTCCAGCACCTCCTGCAGCACGCGCTTGTACGCGGACACGCGCTCCTGCGGCGCTTCCGATTTGGCGGGCGCTCTCGCTGCCACCGCATCAGCTCCGGCGCACGGCGGCCTTTACCGCCGCGAGAGACGCAGGCGCTACAGACAGCGTGCGCAGCCCGCATCGCAGGAGGTCCGGCACGTGCCGGATGTCGCTCGCCAGATCGCCACACAGGCTGACCTCGCGCTGCATGACTCGGCCATGCTCGGTGACATCGCGCAGGACGCGCCAGAAGGCCGGACCTGGAGAGGCGAGCGCGGCCAGCTCGGGCTCGTCGCGGCTCGCCGCCATCAAGTATTGCAGCAGATCGTTGCTGCCGACGGAGTAGAAATCCGCGTCGAAGACATCGATGGACAGCGCTGCGGCGGGCACCTCAACCATCATGCCAAGGGAGGGAAGCTTGGCCGGTACACCGCCGGCGAGAAGCTCCTGCACCGCCTGTGCGAGCATGCGCCGGCACTGCGCCACCTCCTCGGGTAGCGTCACCATCGGCACCATGACCTTGACATTGCCGTCGGCCGCTGCACGCGCGAGCGCGCGCAACTGCACCATCAATATTTCCGGCCTGCGCAGCGACAAACGCACGCCGCGCACACCCAGGAAGGGGTTGCTTTCATGCTCACGCGTCAATCCGGCGATCGGCTTGTCACCGCCGGCATCGAGAGTACGGATGGTGACCGGCCGACCAGCCGCCCACTTCGCGATGGTGCTGTAGACGCGGTACTGCTCCTCTTCGTCGGGCAGGCGCTCGCGCGCATGGAACAGGAACTCGGTGCGCACCAGCCCGATGCCGTCCACGTGCAACGGGTCGATCCCTCTCAGCTCCTCGGGATGAGCGACATTGATCATGATGCGCACGCGCTCGCCGCTCGCCATGCTGGCGTCAACGTGCAGATGCAAGGCGTCCGCACGTTCACGCGCCGCGTGGTCTGTACGCCGCTGCTCGAATTCCTGACGCGACGATGCATCGGGACGCAAGACCAGCGACCCCTCATGAGCGTCGAGCAGCGCCTCGTCGCAGGGCTCGATGCGCGAGAGGTCCACGCCGACGAGCATGGGCACACCCCGGGAGCGCGCCAGAATCGCAACGTGGCCGGTGGTTCCACCGTTTTGCAGCACGAGGCCGCCGCTGCCCCAATCCGCAGCGAGAAAGCGCGAAGGGGCCAGGTCTTCCGCGAGCACGATCGACCCGGAGGGAATGGCGTGCGCCGCACCGCCCAGCAGGGCGTCGAGTACCCGATCGCGCAGATCGCGCAGATCGGCCGCGCGCCCGCGAAAGTAATGGTCCTCGGCGGTCTCGTAGTCCTCGATCAGCTCATCCATCACCGCGCGCCAGGCGCTGTCGGCCGGCTCACCTGTATCGATGCGAGTGCGCAAGGGATCTGTGATCTCGTCGTCTTCGAGCAGCGCGAGCTGAAAGGCGAGGATGCCTGCGGCCTCATCGTCGCTGGCCCGCTCGGTCAACGCCGACAGCGCTTGCTGCGCCAATGTGATCGCAGCATCAATCGCCTCGCGTTCCGCATGCGGCGTTCCCACGCGGCGCGCGGCGCGCTCGACTTTGCTCAATCGATACACGGGTCCGCGAGCCAGGCCCGGCGCCGCAGGGGTGCCGATCAGCCGGACCATCTGCGTCATGGCGCGACCTCGAAGTCGCGCTCGACCAGCTCTATGAGCGCCTGCACGGCGGCCACAGCGTCTTCGCCGTGTGCGCGGAAATGCAACATCGCACCCTTTGGCGTCTTCGTGCGCATGACCTTGACGATGCTCTTGGCATCCACCCACGGGCCCTCCGCCGATACTGCGAATTCGACCCTGGATCGGAACGTCTTCGCGAGTTGCGTGAGCTTGACGGAGGGGCGCGCGTGCAGCCCCACTTCATGCTCGATCAGCACCGAGCCGGTTGCGTTTTGTGTCATGGCTGCGGCGGTCTTTGCATTTAGTGGGCACGCAGCTCTTCTGCGGTACGGCGCACCTGGTCGAGAGTGGAGCCGGCCGACGCCTCGGTGCCGGCCATCACCGCGCCCTCGACCACCGGCGCGTCGCAGATCACGACACGTGCGCGGCGTTCCTCGGGCAGCATCTCGATCGCCATTTCGCTGTTGGTTTCCGCACCGCCGAGGTCGACGAGGATGGCCACACCGGTTTCCGACCAGGCCTGATCGATGGCCGCGAGGATCGACTCCACGCTGGTCCCCAGCCCCCCGCCGGGCGCGCCACCGCACCACGCCAGCGGCACGTCGTCCCCGACCATCTGCCGCACCATGTCCGCCGCACCCCGCGCCACGTCCGGCGAGTGCGACACGATTACGATTCCGACATTCTGGCTCACGTTGCCGCCTCTTCAGCGATCACTGTTAGTCTCCAAACTCGTCCACTCTTGTTCCAACACATCCAAAATCACATGCACCATCAATTCCGACGAGCGTGCACCGGGGTCCATGTGTCCGATGCTGCGCTCGCCGAGAAATGACGCCCGGCCGCGGGTCGCCCGCATCGGCATGGTGGCCGCCGCCGACGCAGTGGCGCACACGCGCAAGCGCTTCGGCAAGTCCTCACCGCCGGAGCGCAGAACCTCAAGCAGCGGAACCAGCACATCGAGCATCGTCTTCTCGCCGGCATCGGACTTGCCACGCGCCTTCACCGCATCCACCGCGGCGGCAAAGGCATCT
>JBGQKF010000354.1:0-4948 GCA_041499435.1 Gammaproteobacteria bacterium | reverse complement strand
GTTGAATACCGCATGCGCTGCGCCACCGGCGATGCATTTGTGCAGCTGCCGGCTGCGACCCTGCGGATGAGCATGATCGAGCAGGCTGTGCGTATCGGCGAGCTGCCGTCCGGAAATCAAAGCCAGTCCGTCGACCTCCCAGTCGACCCCATCGCCCGCCTGCAGAAGATTATGGTTGATACGGGAGATACGGCCACCCATGGCCACATTGACGGCTGCGTAGCGCGCGTCGCGCGCGCAACGCACGGCGCAGGTGCCGATGTGAAACGCGGCACCGCTTTCCCGCTGCAACCGGACGTGCCGCAGCTGCGCGCCTTCCGCGATGTCGATCTCGCATACGGCATTGGTGAGGCCGCTGCCGGCATGCAAGGCAACGTAGTCCTCGATCACGGTGCAGCGGCTGCCGCGTCCGACTACGACCACCGCACGGGGATAAGCAACTGCTGAAGGCGTGCTGGACACGAACAGCAGATGAACCGGACTAGCGACGGCTGCGTCCCGACCGACTCGGATCACCGCGGCGTCATGCAGCCAGGCGGTGTTCACTGCCGCGAACACTTCGTCGCTGTAGCCGGCGATCTGCCCAAGGCTGTCGCGCACCACGAACTCATGACCGTTGGCCTCGCGCACCAGCGAGCTCACTTCCACGCCGTGCTCGGACAACGTCACCGAGAGCTCCGGTACGTAGATGCCGTCGACGAATACCAGACGTGCACCCGCCTCAGGTACAACATACGCGTCCAAACTGGCCGGATCGACCGTGCCGGGCGCGCGCACGACCTCGAACGCGTTCTGGTACAGCGGCGAAAGATCGGTGAAGCGCCAGTTCTCATCGCGCGTAGTGGGCAGCCGCAGCGCATTCGCGCGCTCGAGCGCCTCACCGCGCAGGCGGTTGAGCCACGACAGCGGGCTCGCCGGCAATTGAGATTGGTCTTGCAGCGACCGTTGCAGGTAGCTGCTGGCGGACGTTTCCATGGCTGCTCTAGCGTGCGGGAGGCGCCGCCTGCACCGAGGCCGGACGCGCGCGGAACTCTTCGCTCACCCAGTCGTAGCCGCGGCTTTCCAGCTCGATCGCCAGCCCTTTGGCTCCGGTCTTGATGATGCGGCCGGCGTCCATGACGTGCACATAGTCCGGGACAATGTAGTTGAGTAGCCGCTGATAGTGCGTCACGAGAATCACAGCATTGTCCGGCGTATGTAGATGTTGCACGCCGTTGGCCACGATGCGCAGAGCGTCGATGTCGAGGCCCGAATCGGCTTCATCGAGAATCGCCACGCGCGGCTCGAGCACCGCCATCTGCAGAATCTCGTTGCGCTTCTTCTCGCCGCCGGAAAAACCTTCGTTCACACTGCGCTCGAGGAATGCCGGATCCATGTCCAGCAACTTGAGCTTGTCCTGCACGAAATCGTCGAACTCGAGCGGATCGAGCTCATCCTTGCCGCGCGCGCCCTGCACCGTGTTGTAGGCGAGCCGCAAGAATCCGGCGTTGGTGACTCCGGGCACCTCGATCGGATACTGGAATCCGAGGAACAGGCCCGCGCGTGCACGGGCTTCGGGCGTCATCTCGAACAGGTTTTGGCCTTCGAACAATACCTCGCCACCGGTCACGGTATAAGCCGGATGCCCCGCGAGCACTTTGGCCAACGTGCTCTTGCCCGAGCCGTTGGGTCCCATGATCGCGTGCACTTCTCCAGCCCGCACGACCAGATCGATGCCCTTCAAGATGTCGACCCCGGCAACGGTCGCGGTAAGGTCGCGGATCTCGAGCAGGATCTTGTTACCAGGCTCCTTCATCCCACGCTTCCTTCCAGCTTCAGCCCGAGCAGCTTGGTCGCTTCGACCGCGAACTCCATCGGCAACTGCGTGAACACATCGCGGCAGAAGCCGTTGATGATCATCGATACCGCTTCCTCGGCCCCGACCCCGCGCTGCGCGAAGTAGAACAACTGATCTTCGCCGATCTTCGAAGTCGTCGCCTCGTGCTCCACCTGTGCGGTGTTGTTCTGCACCTGGATATACGGGAACGTATTCGCGCCGCAGCGATCGCCGATCAGCATGGAGTCGCACTGCGAATAGTTGCGCGCACCGTCGGCCTTCGCCCCGATCTTCACCAGCCCGCGGTAGCTGTTGTTCGACTGGCCGGCGGAGATGCCTTTGCTGACGATCGTGCTGCGCGTATTGCGGCCGATGTGGACCATCTTGGTGCCGGTATCGGCCTGCTGATGATGATTGGTGAGCGCCACCGAGTAGAACTCGCCGATCGAGTTGTCGCCGAGCAGCACACAGGACGGATACTTCCAGGTGATGGCCGAGCCGGTCTCCACCTGTGTCCACGAGATCTTGGAATTGACGCCCTTGCACAGGCCGCGCTTGGTAACGAAATTGTAGATCCCACCCACGCCGTTCTCATCACCGGCGTACCAATTCTGTACCGTCGAATATTTGATCTGCGCCTCGTCGAGCGCAATCAACTCGACCACGGCTGCGTGCAATTGATTGGTATCGAACTTCGGCGCCGTACAGCCTTCGAGATACGACACATAGCTGCCTTCTTCGGCCACGATCAACGTGCGCTCGAATTGCCCGGACTCCTGCGTGTTGATGCGGAAATAAGTCGACAGCTCCATCGGGCAACGCACACCCTTCGGGATGTAACAGAAACTGCCGTCGGTGAACACCGCCGAATTGAGCGCGGCGTAATAGTTGTCCGTAGGCGGGACGACGCTGCCCAGATATCTGCGCACCAGCCCGGGATGATCGCGCACCGCCTCGGAAAACGAGCAGAAGATGACGCCCACTTCGGCAAGACGGTGCTTGTACGTGGTGGTAACCGACACGCTGTCGAAGATCACGTCCACGGCAACGCCGGCCAGCGCTTTCTGCTCGTGCAGCGGCACGCCGAGCTTCTCGAAGGTCCGCCGCAACTCAGGATCGACCTCATCCATCGAATTGAGCTTCTTCTTCGGCCGCGGCGCCGAGTAGTAAATGATTTCCTGGAAATCGATCTTCGGATACTTGACGTTGGGCCACTTCGGCTCGGACATCGTCAGCCAGTGACGATAGGCCTGCAGGCGGAATTCCAGCAGCCACTCCGGCTCATTCTTCTTGTGCGAGATGAGTCGAATCACGTCCTCGGAGAGCCCCTTCGGCACCACATCGGATTCGATGTCGGTGACGAAGCCATGCCGGTAGGGCTGATTGACCAGATTATGTAGCGCAGTAGAGCTCATCGCCCTATCTCATTGAAACAGTGTAGAAATATATCCTAATAAATTCATCAACTATAGAGTCCGACCGATCCGGCAAACACCCGGTTCCAACGCACTCAGACGCTGAAACTCTCGCCGCAGCCGCACTGGTTCTTGGCGTTGGGATTGTCGAACTTGAAGAACTCTTTGAGCCCCTCGCGTGTGAAGTCCACGGTGGACCCGTCAAGGTACTGAAGCGTGTCCTTGTCCACCACCACCTTGGCTTCGTGCGCCTCGAACAGAACATCGTTGGCGCCCACGACGTCCGCATAGTCGAATGTGTACGCGAACCCGGAGCACCCGACCTTCTTCACCCCCAGGCGCAGGCCCACACCCTTGCCGCGCTTGGCAAGCGACTTCCGAATCTGCAGAGCTGCGTTCTGTGTCAGATTAATCGCCACTTCGATCACCGTCCGCTGATAAGAACACTCACGCCGATACCGCCGGCTCGGTCTGCCCCCGACCCGAGCGCTGATCCTTGAGCTCCATCACCTGGTGCTCTTCGGTTTGCGCCTTGGCCTTGACCATCAGCTGGCCGAGCGTGACTCCGTTGAGATATTCGAAGATCTTGTCGTTCAGGCTCGCCCACAGATCGTGGGTCAGGCATTTGCGGTCCTCGTGGCAGTTTTCCTTTCCACCGCATTGCGTTGCATCGATTGGCTCGTCGACCGCGCGGATGATATCAGCCACGGACAACTCCTCCGCCTTGCGCGCGAGCGTGTAACCACCCCCCGGCCCGCGTACGCTGGAAACCAGGGCCCGCCGGCGCAATTTGCCGAACAACTGCTCGAGGTAGGACAACGAGATCCGCTGACGCTCGGAGATTTCCGCCAGCGTAACCGGGCCTTGGCTGTCGTTCATGGCCAGGTCGATCATGGCGGTCACCGCAAAACGGCCCTTTGTAGTCAGTCGCATACATAACTCCCGATAAAGAAACCCGCAAAGGTTGAAAGACCAAACTTGACGAATCTAGTCAAGTTTACAATACCCGAATCTTTCGGTCAACAATACGTATGGGCCGTATATGGGGGCTCGCACGTAATTTTCAGGGCGGGCTAACCAACACCATTGATAATCACAGAGAATGTCCCAGGGATCAGCCGCTACGCTGGCGCTTCTGCGCTGCGGCCAGGATTCCGCGCAGGATATTGACCTCCTCACGCTCCAGGCGGGCGCGCTGAAATAAGCGCCGCAGCCGCTGCATCAGTCTCTTGGGGTTCCTGGGATCGAGGAACTCGATGTCGTATAGCGTCTGCTCCAGGTGTTCAAACAGGCGCTCGAGGTCCTCATAAGGGGCGGGCTCGAAGGCTTCTTGCGGGTACGTTTCAGTGGCCTCCAGCGCCAGACGTATCTCGTATGCCAGGAGTTGAACCGCCGCAGCCAGATTGAGTGATGAGTACTGCGGGTTGGCCGGAATCATTGCGATCACGCTGCAACGGCTCACCTCCTCCACCGTGAGCCCGCACTTCTCAGGACCGAATATCAGCGCTACGGGACCGCGCGAGGCCTCATACGCCAATCGCGCCGCAGTCTCACGCGGGGTCAATACCGCGTGCGACAAACCCCGGCTGCGTGCCGTGCACGCGGCCACGAAAACAGTGCCCGCCAGGGCCTGATCGAGATGCGAATGCACGCTCGCCGATGCGAGCACGTCGGCCGCGTGCACCGCCATCGCGTCCGCCTCCGCACTCGGAAATTG
>JBGQKF010000353.1:0-4956 GCA_041499435.1 Gammaproteobacteria bacterium | reverse complement strand
TGCCTTGTTCTTCGGCCGGCAGCAGGCCCAGTACCATGCGTTCGTCCTCGGTCGGCCGCCGTTGTAGTCGGGATATCAGTAGTGGTGCGTTATTTAGCGGGTGCATATGGGCGAGCTCCTCGTAGGCCTTGTTGAACGTCGCTCCGGTCAACGCCTTCTCATGCTCGAACTCCATCAACGTGCGCCGCGTGACCGGATCGGCAGCACGCGCTACGATTTCCGGCTTGGACTGGACGAATCCCATCAGCAACTCCCACAACCGCAGCACGCACCGCCGGGTGAGCCACAGCAACGCTTCTTCACTGCTCGCGGTGGATACACGCATAAGCAGGCGATCCTGCTCGGCGTCGAACTCGACTTTCAGCTGGTGAAGGCGCATAGCGAATGTAATGATACCCGTCGCTGCGGGTTTGGTCATTGCGCCTGCTGCGAGCGCACCGGTTTGAGAATCGTCCGTTTGCTGCCGCAGACTTTAAGACCGGCGGTGCCGCTCGAGCTCGCGCAGCTCCCTGAGCATAGGCATTTGTTCGAATACATCCGCGGGGAGCGCATCCCAGTCGATGCCAGGGACGGTGAGCGGCGGCGACAGCACCTCGATCAACTCATGACGATTGGGTGGGTATGTAAAGGTTACAGCCGCGTTTCACAGATTTACGCGCCTTTGCACAGGCGCCGCAGCGTACCCCTACATGCATCGTCAGTCCCATGCAGGCGCGATTGTCGGAAATGGGACTAAGCGGCGTAAGCCAATTCCGACGGGCGCCTCCCGATATCCCTACAGCATGGCGGTTGCGGCGCGTACCGGGTTGCAGCCCAAGCGCGTCGGGCATCCGCCACAGCGCCGAAAATCCATTGAGATTCATCGATCTCGAGCCTGCCGGCCGGGGCGCCAAACCGCTTCCCGAGGGCGCCTTGTCAGAATTCGCGCCACCGCTGGTGGCGCCAAAACGACCGCTCGTCATCTTACGCATTCATCATGGCCCATAACTTGCCGTAAAGAAGTACATCAGGCATCGGTTTGGAGGTCTCCATGACTTCACAGTTCCGTTCAGGCTCTTGTCAGGCGCTCGCGCTCGCCGCGCTGCTGTCCTGCTCCGCGAGCGTGCGGGCCGACGCGGTGGACGGTTATGGATTCGCCAACGCGGCCCAGGAGATCACTCAGTTGTTCTGGCTTGCTGAGACCGCGGACGCGTGCGGCTGGGCGAGTCATGAAGACGCGATGCGCTTCAAGGAGTTTTCCGTCCGGTTTCTGGCGGCACACCTGTCGGACATGCACAAAGTGGCGTTAGTTTCTATGGTCACTCAGAACGGGTATGAGGACCAGGTGCGACGCGTAGCGCTGGAAGGCGCCGAGCAGAACTGCGACAGCCCGCGCTGGCATACCGGCTGGGCCGCCTACAAAGCTGCGGCGGACCAGCGCGCTCAAGATTTTTAGTACGGTTTAGAAGTCTCCTCCCCCTTGGCCGGGCAGAACATCGCCCGGTTTTTCTTTGCGGCCTTTCTTGTTGTTCTTTGCGCCCTTTGCGTCTACGCTCTTAGGTTTAGAACTCTCAAGCCCTACACAAAAACCGGGAAAGGCGCGAACTCCCCGCGCAACACCGCACTGGTATTGCTGAACCCGAGCCAGCCTTGCATCACGGTTGCATAGACGCGCCGAAAATCGGTTGTGTAGGCCAGATTGTCCAGCGTATCGAGCTTGGTCAGGCTCGGAACCTCCCCGTAATGACCACCCTTCACGTGCTTGCCGACTAGGAACATATTGTTGGCAGCGCCGTGGTCGGTGCCCTGGCTGGTGTTCTCCGGTACCCGTCGCCCGAATTCCGAGAAGATCATCATCGTTACATCGTCGGCGCGTCCGATACGCTCCATGTCGCGCATGAAGCCGTAGACGGCGTCGGATGTGTAGGTGAGCAGGCGGCGATGCAGGTCGGCCTGCTGCACGTGAGTGTCGAAGGCATTGTTGCGATACGCGACGTAATACAGGCGCGTGGGCATCCCGGCGTCGATCAACGCCGCGACCTTGGCGAGATTCAGGGAGACGATACCGTAGTCCACCGGAGTCTTGTACTTGGCCCAGGCTTGACGCACCAGAGCGGAGGCCTCCTGCGCACTCTTGGCCACATCGAGCAGATAACGCTGCGTGGGATTGACGGCGGTGCCGGCGTCGGCGAGCATGCCGAGCAGCGGCTTCTCGTCGAAGAAGGCGTTGCGCGTGAATTTCTCCGGATCGTCGAATACCACCGGCGTGTGCATCCGGCTCCGTACGGCGAGCGACTGCGTGGCGTCGATATTGACCAGGTAGTTGGGTGTGGACTCAGGATCCATGGCGTCGGCGAGCCGACCCACCCAGCCATACTCCTCGCCGCTGTTGGGAGCTGCGGTGTGCCAGTACGCCATCGATGTGAAGTGCGAGAACGACGGATTCTCGTAGCCGCAGCCATGAACGATGGCGAGCTTGCCGTCCTTGTACAAATGCTCGAAGCCCGCCATGCCCGGGCTCAACCCGAAATGATCGTCGATCTTACGCAGCGCCTTAGGCTTGATCCCGATCTGCGGTCGCGCACGATAGTAGGCGTCGTCCGCATACGGCACGACGGTGTTGAGACCATCGTTGCCTCCAGAGAGCTCGAAGATGACCAGGATGCGATTGTCGTTGCGTTGCTCGGCTGCGTTGGCCAGTGCCGCCTGGCTGAACAGAAAAGGCAGGCCCAGCCGCCGTGCGAGCCCGAGGCTCGCGCCGCCGAAGGCTCCGCGTAAAAGCTCGCGTCGTGTCATGGTGGGTGTGTATGTGGTCATGATCCGTTACCTTCCAAGGTTCTCCCGCTTCTCAGAAGAAGGTGAAGAGGTGAACAGGTGAAGAGGTGAACAGGACAGGTACGCTGATGATTAGACAGCCCAGCCCGTTCACCTTTGCACTTCTTTACCTTTTCACCTGTTCACCTCTTCACCTCTTCACTTCCTCACCCCAGCTGATATTCGGGGAGGCTCATCATCAGATGCAGCAGCACCCGCAACGGATCCTCCATATAGGTCTGCGCCTGCTCCAGATCGTCGGTGGCGAGCTCACGCTTGAGGAAGTCGGTGAGCTGTGTACGTATCGCGGGCTCCAGCGGCACGCGCAGGAAACGACGGTCAAAATAGTCCACCACGTCAGCGCTGTTCTTGCAGCCCGCGGTGATCACCATCGCGGTGAGATCCGGGTGAGCGGTGTTGCGCGCAATCGGCTTCACCTTCTCCACCGCCATCTGCCACCCGCGATAGCTGGCGAAGCGCGTGTTGAAGTCCTCGTCGCGGTCGGCCATCATGTTCGACATCGCCATGCCACTCTGCTCATCTTTGCCGACTGGCTTGGTCGCCGTGGAGATGTCGTAGCCTGCGCGAATCTTCTCGTGCACGGCGCGGATCTCGTCACCGGTAGGATAGACCGGGTAGCGGTCGGCCGGAATGTAGGTCACATCGGGAAACATCACGTCCTGCGCGAAGTTGCCGCGCTCGATCAGCAGTGCGGGCGTGATCCAGCTCTTGCCCTGCGCCCAGCCGGCTACCGTGGGCGGGTGAAACAGATGCTGGCCCAATGAGCCGGTGACGTCATTGAAATCCGGCACGCCCGGGACTTCCTTCAATCCGAGTCGCTTGTAGGTGGATACAACGAGCTCTACCGGGCCCTTGATGTGCGTCGCATAGGCAGGCGCGCTGTAGAAATCCTTCGATAGAAAAATAGTTTCCAGCAGCGGTGCGATCTCGTAGTGGTTGTCGCGCAGGATCTTGCCGAGCTGCGTGCGGGTCTGCGGGGAGATCTCCTGGCGTACGAAGAACCGGTAGATTTTCGCCGCGACGAATTCGGCCGTCACCGGCTGCTGCAAGATAATGTCGATCACCGCCACGCCGTCGAAGTCGCCGGTCTGCTGCAGCACGGTCTTGGTGCCATCGTCGTGCTTCGCGGTGTCGGCGCGGAACGTGAGATCGTGGAAGTTCCAGCCCGTGAAAGCGCGCGCTGCCTCGCGAATATCCTTCTCCGAGTAGTTGCCCACGCCCATGGTGAACAGCTCCATGATCTCGCGGGCGAAGTTTTCGTTCGGCGCACCCTTTACGTTCACACCCGCGTCGAGAAACGCGAGCATCGCCGGATCCTGCGCCACGCCGATCACGAGATCGCGGAAGCTGCCGGTGCCCTGCGCCTGGAACAGTTTGACCTGCTTCAGCATCTTCCGGTAGTCGCGCACCTTGTCTTCATTGGTCGCGAAATGTCCGTGCCAGAAGAGCGCCATCTTTTCTTCGAGCGGCCGCTCGCTCGTGAGCATGCGGTTGGCCCACCAGTAGCTGATGCGGTCGGTCTCCAGGCGGCTGGCGCGCAGCCAGTAGAAGAACTTGTTGACGACCGGCTGCAGCGGGCGGTTGCCGCCCGGCTTGACCTTAACGCCGAGGCCTTCGCCACGTGCCTTTGCTTCCTCAGTGGTGGCGGGGCGACTGGGAGGAAATGGATCGATGCCTGGATCGAAGATGCCGGATTCCTCGAATGCGGGCAGGCGGCTGTTGTCTGCGCCCTGGAAATGGACCAGATACGCCACCGCCTGTTGCGGGGTCATGCGCGCCAGGCGCTCGATGTCCTCGGGTGTGCCGCCGAAGCCGGCGCGTTCGAGCAGATGTGCGGCGCGACCATAGCTCCAGTCTTGCGCGCCGATCGGGGACAGGTCGTCTGTCCACTGCGCTGGTCCGGCACCTGTAGCCGTCGGTTGATCTGCGCGGGCGATGGCGCACAGCATCATAGTGAACGCGAAAGCCAGCCCCCAGTTCGTACGTCGCACCAGCATGTTCATCGGTATCGTCTCCAAGTGCTCGTTGCGCGCTCGATTCGAGCCAGCTGTGAAGCTAGCAGATTAGCGCCGCGGGCGGAATACGGAAATTCTTGATTCGAGCGTTTCAATACGCGAAATCAGCGGCTTGAGCTGATCGGCG
>JBGQKF010000352.1:0-4982 GCA_041499435.1 Gammaproteobacteria bacterium | reverse complement strand
CGACCTGGCGCAGGCCGATGAGATGATCGCAGCAGCCCGCCGTGCCGGCGTCGTCCTGCGCGTATTCGAGAACTTCCTGTTCTATCCGCCCGTGATGAAGGCGAAGGCGCTGATCGACGCAGGCGCGATCGGCGATCCGCTCACGATCCGCATCAAGAGCAACTTCGGCGTGAGCCGTACCGCGTGGGCGATTCCACCAGCAGCGCAGGCGTGGCGTCTGGACCCCGCCAAGAACGGCGGCGGGCCGATCGTCTTCGACGATGGGCATCACAAGTTCGCGCTCGCCTGGCACTTCATGGGTATGGCCCAGGAGGTTCACGCCTGGATCGACCGTACCGAAGTGGCGCCGGGGAAAGTCATCGATAGCCCGGCCATCGTTTCATGGAAGTTCCCCGGGGGCCGCTACGGTAATCTCGAGGCAGTCTATTCTCGCGAACTGGAGATCGACACCGTGCACTATGCCCAGGACGACCGTTTAGAGATCACCGGCACCCGCGGTGTGTTATGGATCACGCGTGGCCACGGCAAGATCTCCGACCAGCCCCCGCTCATGCTCTATGCCGACGGCGAGATGCGCGGCTTCTCCAATCTCGCGAGCGGCTGGGAGAGCAGCTTCGTGGAGTCCACCCGGCACCACATTGACGCGCTGCTCGCCGGGGCACCGCCGGTGCTCACCGGCGAGCAGGGTCGCGAGATCCTGCGTTTTGCGCTGGGGGCACAGGAGTCCGCGCGATTGGGGCGCGCGGTCTCCTTAGGAGGAATCCAATGATCGACCGACGTCACTTTTTGCGCTTGAGCACAGGCGCGGCTCTGGGGTTGTCAGTCAGCACGGCGCTTGCCCGGGAAACTTCTGCACCGCCCGTCAACCGGATTGTTCGCTACGTGCGGTTGGGCCGTACCGATCTCAAGGTGTCGGATATCTCGTTCGGCTCAGCGAACTCTGCCGACCCGGCTCTGGTTACGCATGCCTTCGAGCGCGGCGTGAACTACTTCGACTCCGCCGAGAGCTACAAGTGGGGCAACGCCGAAGAGGCGATCGGCGAAGCCTTGCGCGGCAAACGTCTCGAGGTGGTGTTGTCGACCAAGACCAAAGCGGGCTCGTCCGACACCAGCGCCGAGATGATGAAGGCGCTGGAGGCCAGTCTGCGCCGTCTGAAGACCGATCACGTCGACATCTATTTCAATCATGCGGTGAACGACGTCGAGCGCATGCGCAATCCGCAATGGCGCGAGTTCACCGAGCTTGCCAAGCGTCAAGGCAAGATCCGCTTCCGCGGCATGTCCGGTCACGGCAGTCACCTGGCCGAGTGCCTCGACTATGCGATAGACAACGATCTGGTCGATGTGATCTTAGTGGCGCACAGCTTCGGGCAGGATCCAAGCTTCTATGACAAGCTGCGGCACACGTTTCACTGGGCTGCGATCCAGCCGGATCTGCCGCGCGTCCTGGCCAAGGCAAAGCAGAAGGACATCGGCGTGGTTGCCATGAAGACCCTGATGGGCGGGCGCCTCAACGACATGCGGCCCTACGAGCGCCCCGGCGGCACCTTTGCGCAGGCCGCCTTTCGCTGGGTACTGTCGAATCCTAACGTCGATGCGCTGATCATTTCCATGACCAGCACTGAGCTCATCGACGAGTATGTGGCCGCATCGGGCGAGCGGAAGGTGAGCGGCGGTGATCTCGATCTTCTGGAGCGCTATGTTGCGCTTCAGAGCGGCAAGTACTGTCACCCCGGCTGCAATGCGTGTGAACAGAGTTGTCCGATGCGTGTACCGATCGCCGAAGTTCTACGCACCCGCATGTACCACGTGGATTATGGCGATCCACTGCTTGCACGCACTGAATATGCTGCCCTCGGCGAATCGGCTGCCGCCTGTCTCAGCTGCGCGCACCGCTCGTGCCTGGGCGCATGTCCACAGGCAATTCCGATTGCCGAGTTGACCCGCGATGCGGCGCGCAGGCTCGGATGACGGTTTTGCGCTATTGCCTCGGATGCTCTTCGGCATGATTCCATTCCTGGCTCACTTTCTGTTTCTCCTGGCGGCGTGGACGCTGGTCATCAAGTACATCTTCCCGATCGGCTTTGCTCTAGCAGAAGGAGTGCCGCTCACCACTTACGTCTTGTGGGATTTCTGGTGGGTTGTGCACATCTGGTTGGGCTGGTCGCTGCTGCACTGGCGGCGCTACACCTTCGGTCTCGCATTGATCGTCTCGATCGCGGAGATTGGCATCGTAGTGACCAAGTTCGCGCTGTTCCTGTCCACTCCGCAATGGAACATCTGGCGAACCAACTGGTTCATCAACAAACTGTTCGTGCTGGCGTGCTTCGTCATGCTGCTCGCGTATCTCCTGGCGAACGCCGGGCGGTTGCAAAGGTCAGGTGGTGCGGGGGCGTCTCGCTCGTAGGCGCCTCTAAACCGATCCGAACAGCGCGGCCCAGTGCGTCCCGCCCGGACAACGCTACATGATCTGATTCACTACCCCACCGTCGGCACGCATCGCTGCGCCGCTCGTGGCAGAGGCACCCGTACCACACAGATAGACCGCGAGATTCGCTACTTCCTCTGCCGATGTGAAGCGTTTGAGGAGTGAGGTCGGCCGGAACGAGACGAAGAAATCCTTCTCCAACTCCGCGACAGTGATACCGGCATTTTTAGCTCGCTCCGCACGCAGCTTCTCGGTGTTTTCGGTGCGCGTCGGACCTGGCAGCACGGTATTGACGGTGACGCCGGTCCCAGCCAGCTCCATGGCGAGGCCGTGCGAGACGCTGAGCTGGGCCGTTTTCGTCATGCCGTAGTGAATCATCTCGCGTGGAATGTTGAGCGCCGATTCGCTCGAAATGAACAGCACGCGTCCCCAGCCGCGCTTGACCATCGCCGGAGCGTAGCGGCGCGAGAAGCGAATGCCGCTCAGCACGTTGACTTCGAACAAGCGCATCCAGTCCGCGTCCGGAATCTCGAAGAACGGCTTGCGCTCGTAGATCCCCAGGTTGTTCACGAGGATGTCGACGTCGGACACGCGAGCGAATAGCGCTTCGGCGCCTGACGCGGTCGCGCAGTCGGCGGCCACACCGTCGGCGCGGGCTTTGGGTACCGATTTGTTGAGCCGTTCCAGCGCGGCGTCGACCGATGGTTGCGTCCGGCCGGTGATCGTGACGTGTGCTCCTTCGGCTGCCAGCCCGTGTGCAATGGCGTAGCCGATGCCGCCGGTCGAGCCAGTGATCAGCGCGCGACGATTGTTGAGTTGCAGATCCATGCGGATTTTCCTTCCAGATTTGTGGCGTTGACACCCAGCCCCATCCCCCACCTCACCTCCCCCTTGAAGGGGGAGGAACAATTTTTTTCCTTCACTCCTTCACTCCTTCACTCCCTTAGGGATAGATCGAGAAATCGACCGCCTTCTCGGTGATGAACTCGAGCAGCGCGGGGGTGCCTTCGCGCGTCTTGGCGATTGCACGTTTGATGGCGGGGACAATATCGAAGGGTTGCATTACGCGCTCGCCGTAGCCTCCCAGCGCCTTCGCGAAATCGGCGTAGTTGCCGCTGATGTCGGTGGAGCGGTATTTTTCGGTGGCCACCTTCATAATCTTCAGCTCGATCGCCATCGAGAAGTTGTTGAGCAGCACCGATAAAATCGGGATGCGCTCGCGCACCGCGGTCTCGAAATCCATGCCGGTGAAGCCGATGGCCGCGTCGCCCCACACGTTGATGCACAGCTTGTCGGGAGCGGCGAGCTTCGCACCCATCGCGAGCCCGAGGCCGTAGCCGAGCTGCGTGGTCTTGCCCCAGCCGATGTAAGTCAGCGGCGCCGTCGCCTCCCAGAACGGTGAGATCTGATCGCGCGGGCTGCCCGCGTCGTGCGTGATAATCGTATTCGCGACATCGACCGTGTGCAGCAGATCCCAGATCACTCGATAAGGCGACAGCGGTGCCGAGTCGGATGTGAGCCGCGGCATCCATTGCGCGAGCCATTCGCTCTTGTGGCGTTTGATCTCTTGTGCAACAGCCTGCGCGCGACCGCGGGGTTTGCCGCCCAGGCGGTCGCGAACCTCCGCGATCAGCGCGTCGAGCGTGAGCCCGGCATCGCCCACCAGCGCGAGCTCGCAGGGTACGTCTTTGTTGACATCCGCCGGGTCGAGTGTCGCATGGATGATGCGCTTGCCTTTCGGCATGGGCACACCATAGTTGGTAATCGAGAAGCTGCAGCCGATGCCGAAGATCAGGTCGGCGTTGTTGAGGAAATAATGGAGCTGCTTCGAAATCGAGCGGCCCCCGGAGCCGAGCGAGAGCGCATGGTTTTCCGGAAAGGCGCTCTTGCCCTGCAGACTCGTGGTCACCGGTGCTTCCAGCAGCTCCGCGAGCTCGCGCAGCTGCGGCCAGGCGCGTGCGTAATGCACGCCCTGTCCCGCATAGATCACCGGGCGCTCCGCCGCGACCAATGCCGCTGCGGCTCGCGACACTTCGAGCGGATCGGGCCCGCTGCGCAACCGCGGGGCGGGCGTATAGGCCCAGCCATCCGACACTTCGTCTTGCAGCAGATCGTAGGGCAGCTCGACCAGAACCGGCCGCGGCCGGCCATTGCGTACTTGCGTGAACGCACGGCGCATCGCATCGGGCACTGCGTCGGTCAGGATCACCTGTTCGGCCGACTTGGTGACGTGCTGGTAGTTGAGGAATGAGCTGAAGTTGGGCGGGATGTTGAGCAGACGTCGCGGATAGCCTCCCGGCAGCACGACGATCGGCACCGAATCGCCAAAAGCCTGCGCTACGCCGCCAAATGAGTTCTCTGCGCCCGGTCCGTGCTGCATGGCGAACACGCCGATGCGCTCACCCGATGTGATACGGCTGACGGCGTCGGCCATGTGCAGGCCGGTGCGCTCCTGGCGCACGATGATGGTGCGGATATCGGCCTCGGCTGCGGCCTCGATAATCGGATTGACCGGATAGCCGATCAGGAATTGCACGCCTTCGCGCTTGAGAAT
>JBGQKF010000351.1:0-4986 GCA_041499435.1 Gammaproteobacteria bacterium | reverse complement strand
TGGCGTTGGCCGTGCCGCCGATGGCGCATGCCGCCAAGTGGGTGAACGTTGCCGAGGGCTCGTTAGGGCGTTCGCTCTACCTCGACAGCGACAGCCTCGAGCGGGACGGCCCGCAAGTCCATGCTTGGACGCGCGAAGTATTCAGCGCTGAACAGCGCTCGCCGCACATCGGTGTGCTCTACTACAGTGCCAGCACACTAACTCGCTTCGAATGCGGCAAGCGTAGCCTGGCGCCACTGACCCGGGTTTTCTACGGCGCGGACGGTACCGAGCTGCGCCGGATCAATCTCGATCAGGTGGAATTGCCTGCGCTCGCGACCCCCGGCTCACTGCAGGAGCGCCTGCTCGACGAAGCTTGCCGCCCTCCGCTTGCCAAGAAGCCCTCGCCGACGCATCTCGCGATGGCGGATTCCAAGCCGAAGAGCGATGCGTCCCCTGGCGCTGCAGCCGAGCCGGCGAAAGCGGCTGCGGATAAGGACGGGCCCAAGCCGGCGAAAGCCGAGCCGCAGAAGACCGATGCGGCCGCGCCTGCGAAGCCTGCCGGGGAGGCAAAGGCCCTGGCTGCTGCCCCGGTCAAGCCAACTGCTGTCCCGATCAAACCGGTTGCCCACGAATTGCCACGACCGTTTGTTGTCCCGCGCTACGTGGAACAGAGACCGGTGGCGCCGTATCCCTATGCACTTCGCGTCAAGCAGAAGCGCACGGTCAAATTGGCTGCGGCCGATCTCGACAAGCATCCGGCGAGGGACGACAAGGCCGATGAACCCGTGGTGCACTGGAGCTACGAAGGCAGCAATGGGCCCGAGCACTGGGCGAAGCTCAAGCCGGAGTTTGCCGCCTGCGGCGTGGGTAAGCGGCAATCGCCGATCGATATCCAGGATGGCGCACGCCTGGACCTGGAGCCCGTCAAGATTGACTACCGGCCTGCCCCGTTACGCATCATCGACAACGGGCACACCGTGCAGGTCAACTTCCCGGAAGGCAGTTCCATCTCGGTCTCCGGTGTGCGCTACGACCTGAAGCAGTTGCATTTCCACACGCCCAGCGAAGAGCGCGTCAACGGCAAGATCTACGACATGGTCGCGCACCTCGTGCATCAGAGCGCCGATGGACGCCTGGCGGTGATCGCCGTGCTCATGGAAAGCGGGATGCAGAATGATTTTCTGGCCACGGTATGGCCATACCTGCCGCTCGAGTCGGGACGCGAGACGGCGCTGGCCGACGTGACCATCGACGTGATGCGGCTTCTGCCCGAATCGCGAGCTTACTTCACCTACATCGGATCGCTCACCACTCCGCCCTGCTCGGAGGGTGTGCTCTGGCTGGTGATGAAGACGCCGGTGGCGATTTCGCCGGGGCAGGCGGCGGTGTTCGCCAAGCTCTACAGAATGAATGCGCGTCCGGTGCAGCCGGGCAACGGCCGTCTGATCAAGGAATCGTTGTGACCCGGCGCTGGTGAACGACAAATAATGCTAAATGTCAGCGACATGTTGCCGTTAATGGATCTGGGTAGTGACGGGGCAGGGCACGGGCGATCTTTCGAGATCGCCCGTTTTTTTTGCTGCGCTGAACAACCGAGGGCGCAGCTCTTGGGTTACGAAATTTTGGACCGTCACTTGACCTTCGAATACGACGTCGGGGCGAGCAGCATGTTCTCCACCCGCTGGACGAGCGGGCCGTTGCGCTCGGTCTCGGCGCGCTTCTCGAGCCATTCCGGGTCGACCATGAATGCGCCCCACTTCTGTTCGCGCTCGGCCATATCCTTCCACTCGATCAGATAGTAGAGCTGGTGATTGTTCGGTCCGACCAGAACCGTCCAGAAGCCGGCTTGACGGATGCCGTGCTTTTCCCACAGCTTGAGCGTGATGGTCTCGAAGCGCTTGTTGAGATCGGGCAGGCGGCCGGGTACAGCGTGGTAGATGCGAAGCTCGTGGATCACGGCTGGTCTCCTCTTTAGGATGGGTTCAACAGAAGTCTCAGTATGACAGAGCCGGTGCCCGCACGCCGCGCGCGCTGAGTCGCCAGCTATCCTAAAATGTTCTGATGTGTGGACGCTACGAAGTACATTCGCCGATCGAGGAGCTGGCGCGCGAGTTCGATGCCGTGTTACACGCCGATCCGGACCAGTTGCCGCCGCGCTACAACGTCGCTCCTTCGTTGCTGGTGCCCGTGGTCCGGGTGCGCAAAGGCGAACGCGAGCTGGCCGCGCTGAGCTGGGGCTTGCTGCCGAGCTGGAAGAAGAGCACGGAGGGCAATCGCCCGATCAATGCGCGCGCGGAAACGTTGTTCGACAAGCCAATGTTCCGCAACGCAATCGCTCGGCGCCGCTGCCTCATTCCGGCCGATGGTTTCTATGAGTGGCAGCAGCGTCCCGGCGGCAAGCAGCCATGGCACATCGGCATGATCGACGAGAAGACTTTTGCGCTGGGCGGCATCTGGGAATACTGGGCCGCGGAGGGCGCGATGCCGGTACTGAGCTGCGCGATCATCGTTACCGATGCGAATGAGCTCGTGCGCCAGTTCCACGAGCGCATGCCGCTCATCATCGCGCGCGAAGACTGGGACCGCTGGCTCGATCCCGAGCTCACCGAACCGACCGAGATCGAGAAGCTGCTGAGGCCGTTTCCGGCTGAGCAGATGCGCGCGTATCCAGTGAGCACGCGCGTCAACAACGCGAAGAACGACGATCCGGCGCTGATCGAGCCGCTGGGTTAGATGCGCGCCTATGCACGCGCGAGCAAAACCAAACAGAAGACGCAAAGAGCGCAAAAAAGCGCAAAGGTCGCAAAGTTGACCGGAAGTGAACTCAAATCCTTTCTCTCGGTTTTCTTTTGCGGCCCTTTGCGTCCTTCGCGCTTTCGCGTTGCGGTTCGGTTTTACCTTAAGGTTCGGTTTCGCCCTACAAAGCCCGCACACCCATAAACCGCTTCTCCTCCTGAGCTGCGCCCAGCGCATTGCGCAGCGGCCTTCCGAACGCGGGCGCGCTGATCTCGAACACATCGCCCACTTGCGTCTTCACGTTCTTGGTGAAACTGCCGGTGGCTGCACCGAAGAAATGCACATGCACATCGCCGGGCCGGCGGAAATCGCGGTACTTGAAGTGATGATGCTCCAGGTTGGCCACCGAATGCGCCATGTTGACTTCGCCAGAGAGCCAGCTCTCGCTCCAGATCGGCTTGCCATCGCGCAGCAGGCGCGCCTCGCCGGTTACGCTCGCGGGCAGCTCACCCAGCAGCAGCTCGGGTCCGTACGAGCATTGGCGCAGCTTCGAGTGCGCGAGATAGAGATAATTCTGCCGCTCCATCACGTGATCGGCGTACTCGTTGCCGAGGGCGAAGCCCACACGCAGCGGCTCACCATCGTCGCCGATTACATAGCAGCCTACGACCTCGACTTCCTCGCCGCCGTCGAGCGCGTAGTTGGGCAGCTCGAGTGCAAACTCCGGGGACACCACACAGCGACCGTCGCCTTTGTAGAACCACTCGGGTGCGACGCCGATCGTGCCCGGTGCGGGCTTGCCGCCCTCGAGCCCCCACTTGAACATCTTCATCGAATCGGTGAGCTGACTCTCGTCTTGTTTGAGCTTGACGTGCATCGAGTCGCGTGCAGCCGCACTGCCCAGATGCGAGAGGCCGGTACCGGTGATGAGCCAGCGCGCGCTGTCCGCATGGTCCAGCGGAGGCAGCAGCTGGCGCTCGGCAACGATCTCATCGAAGCTCAGCGTATCCATGCCCAGCCGATCCTGCACCAGCGCCGAGAGGGTGAGCTTGCGCCGTCCCGCCTCGAGAGCGAGGTCGTACACGCGTTGTACCTGCCGCAGCACGCGCAGCCCCGTGCCGTCCTCCGATACCATGGCCACACACCGCGATTGATCGCGATCGACGAACTGTACCAGTCTCATTGCCTGTTCCTCCTTTGGGGGCGCGCGTTCGAGCCTCGCGCTGTTGTCGGTAATTTAGCAGGATGTAACAGCACCCCTTCGCGGTCAAGCGTGGGGCGTTATACTGAGCACCGCTGAACCACTCAGGGAGCACACATGAAGATGAAGGCTAACGGCATCCAGATCGAATACGACGTGCAGGGCGAAGGGCCCTGGGTGGTGATGAGCCATTCGCTGGCGTGCGCGAGCGCCATGTGGGACGAGCAGGCGCAGGCGCTCAAGGGCAAATACAAAGTGCTGCGCTTCGACACGCGGGGTCATGGTGGCAGCGATGCGCCCGCGGAGGCGTACACGCTCGACATGCTGGCCGACGATCTGCACGGCCTGCTCGGCAAGCTCGGTGTGGGCAACCCCCACTTCGTCGGCTTGTCGATGGGCGGCATGATCGGCATGACCTACGCGCTCAAGTATCCGCGCGCTTTCAAGAGCCTCGTGCTGTGCGACACCTCCAGTCGCGTTCCGCCCGAGGCGATGCCGGTATGGGAAGAGCGTATCAAGATCGCGATCGAGCAGGGCATGGAACCGCTGGTGGAGCCGACGCTCAAGCGCTGGTTCACCGAGCCGTTTCTGGCGAAGCGCGGCAGCGTCACCGAACGCGTGGCTGGGATGATTCGCAAGACGCCGGCGACAGGCTACGTCGGCTGCTGTCACGCGATCCCGCAGATCGATCTCACCGACAAGCTCGGTGCCATCACCTGTCCGGTGCAGGTGATCGTCGGCGACAAGGATGTGGGCACACCAGTAGCGATGTCCGAAGCGATCCACCAGGCGATCCCGAACTCCGAGCTGGTGATCATTCCGGATGCGTCGCATCTTTCGAATCTGGAGCAGCCGGGAGCGTTCAATGCGGCGTTGCTGAAGTTTCTGGCTCGCGTTCAATAGCGGGGAAATAAAGAAAAACCTCAACACAGAGGCACAGAGAGCACAGAGGACACAGAGGAATCGAGTCAGTTACGAACCACTGAACGTGGTGTTAATGCGAACACATTGGCGCAGCGCCTGCCGGTGAGTCATAGAACGCTCTGTGTCCTCTGTGCCTCTGTGTT
>JBGQKF010000350.1:0-5038 GCA_041499435.1 Gammaproteobacteria bacterium | reverse complement strand
GCCACGCTGCTGATGGGCTTCACCGATTCCTTCATCGCCTGGATCGCGCTGCGCATGATTGCGGGTATAGCCAGCGCATGGGTCCTCATCTTCGTGTCAGCCTGGTGCCTGGAGTGGCTCGCACCTTTGCGCAGGCCATTGCTGAGCGCGGCGGTATTCTCCGGAGTCGGGCTCGGGATCGCGCTCGCGGGCTTCGTATGTCTGATCCTCATGCGCCTCGCGGTACGCTCATCAGACGCGTGGCTTCTAATGGGCGCACTGTCGGTGGTGCTGACCGCGGGTGTATGGCGCACGTTCTCACCCCGTCGCGCGCCTGCCGTACGAAAATCACATGAGAAAAGATCACCGTTCCAGTGGACCCCCACATCGCTGCGCATGGTGCTGTGCTACGGCGCATTCGGCTTCGGGTACATCATTCCGGCTACCTTTCTGCCAGCGATGGCGAAACAAATCGTGCAGGATCCGACCATATTCGGCTGGTCCTGGCCGATCTTTGGCCTTGCCGCTTTTTTCTCTACGGTTGCTACCGCCGCAATTCAGAAGAGCGTCAGCAATCGCGTGCTGTGGATTGCATCGGAACTGGTGATGGCCGCTGGCGTGATCCTGCCGGTATTGTGGCCCGGCATCGCAGCGATCATTCTCGCCTCCCTGCTGGTCGGCGGCACGCTGGTCGTGGTGACCATGGTGGGTATTCAAGAGGCGCGCGAAGTCGGGAATTCCCAGGCCTCGCAACTCATCGCCGCGATGACCGCAGCCTTCGCGACCGGTCAGATACTCGGCCCAATCCTCGTGAGCGCTCTGGCCCGAGTCAACCACGGCTTCGCCATCGCTCTCTCACTCGCGTGCTTGCTGCTCAGCGCCAGCGCAGTGGCGCTGTATCGCCCACGGCCGTAACTAGCCCGGATATTTCATGAAGGACTCGGGATGATGGCGAGTCGAGTTCCGAGCCAGTTTGGCCTCGACCGTCGCAGCCAATAGCTTGGACTATTGGCAAGACGGGCATGGGCAAAATGGCCGGAAATCGGCCGTCAGCGCCCGGGTAGCCCCGCGGTACAAAGTGTACTCGGCTCGATCTGCTGCAAGCGCCCGTGGAACAAGGCATTGATCGAATTCCGGGGCGTCTTCATGAAATATCCGGGCTTAGCCTTCCAGCGACTGCCACATCTCCTGGTCGCGTTGCGCGGTCCAGACTCTGGGATCGGGATAGCGTGTGGCTTCGTCATAGGCACGGCTGACATCGAACGGCATGCAGTGATCGAAAATGACCCACTGCCCGTACTTGGGCTTGAGCTGCTGGTAGGTTTCCCGATAGATGGCGTGCATCTCCTTGCCCGCCTGCACACCCTGCTTGATGGAAGCAAACAGCTCGCTGATGAAGCCGCGCGTTGCGGCGAGACCCGCCGCAACCCGATCCGGCGTCTGCAGCGCTGCGCCGCGCCCAGGCACCAGCTTGCTCGGACGCAGCGCTGCGATGGCATCGAGCGTGTGCGGCCAGTCGTTGAAATACGCATCCCCCGCATACGGGGTGGCCTCGTACTCCACCAGATCGCCGGAGAACAGAATCTTCTCCTGCGGCAACCACACCACAGTATCGCCCTTGGTATGCCCACGGCCGAGCTGCATGATCTTCACCTCGAGCTTGCCCAGCCACAGCGTCATCTCACCCTTGAACGTGAGCGTCGGCCAGGTGAGCCCGGGCACCGATTCCACCGACCGGAACAGCCGCGGGAAGCGCTCGATCTCGCTTTTCATGTCGGCCTCGCCGCGCTCGACGATGAGATCGTAAGTATCCTGGCTGGCAATGACATGTTCTGGTGCATAGGCGGTTGCACCGAGCACCCGCACCGCGTGATAGTGTGACAGCACCACGTATTTGATCGGCTTGTCGGTGACTGCGCGAATGCGGCGGATCACGTCCTGCGCCATCACCGGCGTGGCCTGCGTGTCGATCACCATGACGGCGTCGTCGCCGACGACGATGCCGGTGTTGGGATCGCCCTCCGCGGTATAGGCGTAGGCGTGCTCGGAGAGTTTGTCGAAGCTGATGTTCTTGTCGGCGAGGTCGGCCTGCGATGCAAATTTCTTTTCGGTGCTCATCGGTCGTCCTCCGCAAAATTGTCCATCGAGAGCCTTGTCGCAGCGGACATCGTGGCTGCGCCGGGGATGCTACCATGCCGCTCACCCGAATATTGAGTGCTGCCGGTATGAGCCAGGTATTCAGAGTCGATTATCCGATTCGCTTCTCGCACTGCGATCCCGCCGGCATCGTCTATTTCCCGCGCTTCTTCGATCTGTTGCATCAAGCGATGGAGGACTGGTTCACCTACGGCCTCAACGAACGCTTCTCCGAGCTGGTCACGGACAAGGGCCTGGGTACGCCTACCGTGAGCACGCAGTGCGATTTCATCAGCCCTGCGCGCTTCGGCGACACGCTGACCATCGAGCTCACCATTCTGCGCTTGGGTAACGCTTCTGTGGAGCTGCTGTTTCAGGCGAGCGTGCAGGGGCGCGCGTGCTTCAAATGCCGCCACACGATCTGCCTGTTCGATCGCGCGAGCGTGAAGGCCGTCCCGCTGCCCGAAGATCTGCGCAGCCGCATGCAGGCTTACGTAGCCGCGCCGGCGCCTTGATCGTGACGCCGGGATCGGGCTTTGCCGCTGTAATCCGATCCGAAGTCGCGTATCCTGTCAGCTCGCCGCCCTGAGGCCACTCGGCTCCTCATGCAGGGTTGGCGTGCATTCGTCCTCAAGCGCACATTCGCGCAGTCGTTAAGTGAGTTATACGGCCGTTACTCGAGCTTGCTGAGGCGACCGTAGCGCGGTCTTGAGCGGCGGGATCCGGCGACAACGCGTGCGGCCCCGGTCACAGGCCTCTTCCAGGCAGGAGGGTGTTATGCAGCGAACCTACTACGAACGAGTGCTCGCGGACGAGCAACTCGGCCTCGCGAGCATTCTGGATAGCGACATCGCCCATCTCACGGCAAGCGGCTCGCTCGGGCAGCCGATCGACAATGGGCACCTGACAGATTGCCGCTCACGCTATATCAAGACGGCCATGCAGAAGGTACAGGAAGCTATTTCCTTGAGCATGAGCGCGGACCAGTTCGAGCGCTACCGGCAGACGCCGTCCTTCCGCGAGCTGCTGGTGCAGAAAGCGACGCAGCAGTACTGGACTTACGAGGCGTTCCTGTTCCTGCGCGCGCACGGCGCCCGCACCATCAATGTCGGGTCGCAGGCCTGCATAGAGCTCCTCGGTATGCCGCTGGAAGCCACCGGGGACGAATTCAAGCTGGAAGTTCCGGCGCAGATGCTGGTGTTCGAATCGCCCGAAATGGTCGATTCGTTCTACGCAGGCGAGCGCAGGTCGGGCTTCGGCCACCATCACCAGGAGGCGGCGGTGTGCGTGCTGGTGCTGGAGATGCGTCCGAGCAGCGATCCGCAGGCGCGGTATCTGAAGATCCTCAGCGTGCACGGGGATGCGCAGCAGGACTATCGCATGGAGATCCGCGAGCTGCTGCTCAGGGCGGGACGCTCCCTCGAAGACATCCTGGAAGACGAAGATGCCAGCACCTGGCATGGCGGCGAGCAGATCGCGCAGCTCATCGGTCTGCCAACTGGTACGCTGGCCTGGGCCGCACGCAAGGCAGACTGCGGCTTCTACACGGCGAAGACGGCCTACTATCGCGCCGTGCTCGGCGCGCTGCATTGCGCGCGTACCGAACCGCGACGTCTGGCATGGCGACCGGGCGCGGACCACGCGAACGCATCGCGACTTCAGTACACAGAGTTGTTGCCTTCGGCCTATCGCGACAATTAAGCGGCGTACGGTGCGCAATTCACCATGCTCCGCACCCGGGTTCACCTGCAGCGCGACGCCGTAATCGGCGAGACTGATCGCCGTCTGTTCGGCGCATTCATCGAACATCTGGGCCGCTGCGTCTACGGCGGCATCTTCGAGCCGCAACACGAGAGTGCCGATGCTCACGGCTTTCGGCGTGATGTTCTGGCGCTGGTTCAGGAGCTCGCGCCGACCATCGTGCGCTATCCGGGTGGCAACTTCGTTTCCGGCTATAACTGGGAGGACGGTGTCGGGCCGGTTGCAACGCGCCCGCGACGTCTCGATCTCGCCTGGCTGTCCACCGAGACCAATCGGTTCGGCACCAACGAGTTTATCGATTGGTGCCGGCTCGCCCAGATCGATCCGATGCTTGCCGTCAATCTCGGCACGCGCGGAGCGGACGCGGCGCGCGATCTGTTGGAATACTGCAATCACCCGGCGGGCACAGCGTGGTCCGATCTGCGCCGCAATCATGGCTGGGCGCAGCCGCACGATGTGAAGCTCTGGTGTCTGGGCAACGAGATGGACGGGCCGTGGCAGATGCAGGCCAAGACCGCGCACGAGTACGGACGCATCGCTTGCGAGACCGCGAAGATGATGAAGTGGCTCGATCCTGGCATCGAGCTCGCGGCCTGCGGATCGTCTGGACCGAACATGCCAACCTTCGGGACCTGGGAAGACACGGTCCTCGAACACACGTTCGATCACATCGAATACATCTGCCTCCACACCTACATCAACAATTATGCGGGCGATACTCCGGCCTTTCTGGCCGCGACCGATCTCATGGATCGCTTTATCGAGGAGGTCATCGCGATCGTCGACGCTGTCGCCACGCGGCGACGTTCCAGCAAGCGCATCGCACTCTCTTTCGATGAGTGGAATGTCTGGTATCGCACACGCCGCACACCTGAGGCGCGCACGCGGCCCGGGTGGCCGGTGGCGCCGCCCCTGTTGGAGGAAATCTACAACGTCGAAGATGCCCTGGTATTCGGCGGCATGTGCATCTCGCTGCTGAATCACGCAGACCGTGTCAAAGTCGCTTGTCTCGCGCAGTTGGTCAATGTCATCGCACCGATCATGACGCAGACCGGGGGGCCAGTCTGGCGGCAGACGATCTTTCACCCATTCGCGCACTTCAGCCGCTTCGGGCGCGGGCGCGTACTGCGCGCGCAAGTCGAATCGCCGACTTATGCCGCCG
>JBGQKF010000349.1:0-5056 GCA_041499435.1 Gammaproteobacteria bacterium | reverse complement strand
AGCAGGTGGACCCGATCTGGATCAACTTCACCGTCTCCGAGAACGAGATCCTCGGCCTGCGCGGCCAGCGCGAGAGCGGGCAGTTGCGCATGCCCAAGCAGGACAGCTACGAGATCGACGCCGTGCTTGCCGATGGCTCGGTCTTCGCCCAGACGGGACGTATCACATTCACCAACGCCAGCTACAACCAGCAGACGGGCACTTTCCTGATTCGCACGACATTCCCGAACCCCGACGCCCTGCTTCGCCCCGGGCAGTTCATCCGCGTGCGCGTGAAGGGAGCCGTGCGGCCAAACGCGATCCTGGTGCCCCAGCAGGCGGTGCTCAACGGCGCGCAGGGCCACTTCGTCTGGATCGTCGACAAAGAAGGCAAGGCGCAGGTGCGACCGGTGCAGATCGGCCCGTGGCACAAAGACGAATGGTTCATCGTCGGCGGCCTGACGGTGGGCGAGACCGTAGCCGTGGACGGCGTCATCAAGCTTGCGCCCGGCGTTCCGGTCAAAGCAGTGCCGGCCGCGGCGAAGCAGGCGGAGGCCGAAACGCCAAAGGCTCCCGCACCGACGCAGAAGCCCCCGGAGCAGAAATAGCGTGGCCGCCCACCCGTCATGATCTCGCACTTTTTCATCGATCGGCCGATCTTCTCGATCGTCATCTCGCTGATCATCACCATCGCAGGCCTGGTTGCAATGGTGCAGTTGCCGATCGCGCAGTACCCGCAGATCACCCCCGTGCAGATCCAGGTCACCGCCACTTATCCCGGCGCCAATGGGGATCTCGTCGCGCAAAACGTGGGGGCGCCGATAGAGAGCCAGGTGAACGGCGCCAACAACATGCTGTACATGTCGTCCACCAGCGCTTCCACCGGCAACTACACGCTCAGCGTCTACTTCAGCCTGGACACCGACCCCGCGCTGGCGCAGGTCGACGTACAAAACCGGGTGAGCCAGGCGTTGCCGCAGCTCCCGCAGGCGGTGACTAGCCAGGGTGTCAACACCCAGCAGAAAACGCAGACCTTTCTGATCATCGTTGCGCTCTACTCGCCCGACGGTCGCTATACGCCTGACTATGTCGCCAACTACTCCAATGTCTATGTGCTGGATGCCATCAAACGCATCAATGGCGCCAACCAGGCTTCGATCTTCGGTGTTCCGGACTACGCCATGCGCATCTGGCTCAAGCCGGACCGGATGGCGCAACTGGGCATTGCCACCACGGACATTCAAAACGCTGTCGCCAAGCAGAACCAGCAGTTCGCCGTGGGCCGTATCGGGCAGCCCCCCACGCCCTACCCGATCAAGCAGACGTTCCCGGTTACGACCACCGGCGCCTTCACCGAGCCCGAGCAGTTCGAGAACATCATCCTGCGCGCGTCGAACGACAATGCCGCCATCGTACGATTGAAAGACGTCGGTCGCGCCGACCTCGGGCGCAAGGACTACTCGCTGCGTACTTCCTACCAGGGGAATGCCGCGACCTTGATTGCGGTGTATCAGCAGCCGGGCGCCAACGCCATCCAGGTGTCGAAAGACATCCGCGCCACGCTCGAGACGCTGTCCAAGAGCTTCCCGGGCGGGCTCAAGTACGAGATCGCCCTGGATACCACGCGCTTCGTGCAGGCCTCGATCACCGCGGTGATCCACACCTTCTTCGAAGCCGTCGTGCTGGTGGTGCTGGTGGTGTTCATTTTCCTGCACAGCCTGCGCCTCACGATCATCCCGACACTCGCCGTGCCCGTGTCGATCCTCGGCGCGCTGATCGGCATGCTGGTGCTCGGCTTCTCGATCAACATGCTGACGCTGTTCGGGATGATTCTGGCGATCGGCATCGTGGTGGACGACGCCATCGTGGTGGTGGAAAACACCGAGCGCAACATGGTGGAGTACGGGCTGTCGCCCTCCGACGCGGCGAAGCGCGCTATGGATGAAGTGACGGGGCCGGTCATCGCGATCGTGCTGGTGCTGAATGCAGTATTCGTTCCAGTGGCATTCCTCGGCGGCATGACCGGGCAGCTCTACAAGCAGTTCGCCGTGACCATCGCCATTTCGGTCGTGTTCTCCGGCATCGTCGCGCTCACCCTGTCGCCGGCCCTCGCGGCGCTGCTGATCAAGGCCAAGCACGGAGAGAAGAACCGCTTCTTCCGATGGTTCGACAAGTCTTTCGACCGCCTCTCACTCGGTTATGTCAACGGCGTCAAGGGACTGATTCACCGCTTCTGGGCAGGTCTCATCGTCCTCGTCCTGGTGGTGGTAGCCTCTGTAGCGCTGTTCAAGATCTGGCCCACCTCATTTGTACCGCCGGAGGACCAGAGGTATCTCTTTGTCCCTTATTTCCTCCCCGATGCGGCCAGCCTCGATCGCACGGGAGCGGTCGGCCGCACTGCGGCCGCGTTCATGAGCAAGAGTCCGGCGGTCGCCAACGTCACGCAGGTGGACGGATACAGTCTGATCGATTCACAGAACAAGACCAACAACGGCGTGCTGTTCGTGTCGCTCAAGGACTACGAGGAACGCAAATCTCCCGAACTGGGCGCGCCGGTACTCATCGCCTCGGCGATGAAGGCCTACAGCGGCATCCAGGAGGCTCTGGTGTTGCCGGTGAATCCACCGTCTATCCCGGGCCTGGGTGTCACCGCGGGCTTTCAGATGTGGGTCCAGCAGAAAGGCAGCGGCACCTACGCGCAGCTGGTCGACGTGGCCAGGCAGATCGTCCAGAAAGCCAAGACCCGCCCGCAGCTCGCGCGCGTGAGCACGACCATCAGCGCCACCGGGCAGCAGCTCCTCGCTGACGTCGACCGCGAAAAGGCCGAAGTGCTGGGTGTTCCGGTGCAGGACGTGTACAGCACCCTGCAAACCATGTTCGGCTCGCTGTATGTCAGCCAGTTTCCCAAGGACTCGCGACTATGGCAGGTGATCCTGCAGGCCGAGCCGCAATATCGCATGACGCCGGAGGACATCGGCCGCTTCTACGTGAAGAACCGCGACGGCAAAATGATTCCGCTGTCGGGGCTGGTGAACTCCCGGTACGTGAGCGGTCCCGACCTGGTGACCCGCTTCAACAACTATCCAGCCGTGCAGATCACCGGCTCGGCTGCGCCCGGCGTGAGCTCCGGAGAATCGCTGGAGGTCATCCGCCAGGTTGCAGAGGAGGTGATGCCGGCCAACTATGGCTTCGAATGGTCGGGCGAGGCGCGCGAGGAAGTCGCGGCCGGCTCCACGTCGGCGCTCGCATTCGTGTTCGGGCTGATCTTCGTGTTCCTGATTCTAGCGGCGCAATACGAGAGCTGGTCGCTCCCGGCCGGCGTGCTGATGGCAGTGCCGTTCGCCCTGCTCGGTGCTCTGCTCGCGATCGTCCTGCGCGGGACCGCTAACGACCTGTACTTCCAGATCGGCTTGCTCACCTTGATCGGCCTCTCAGCGAAGAATGCGATTCTGATCGTCGAGTTCGCAGTGGAGCTGCACCACAAGCAGGGTCTGTCGTACTTCGACGCGGCGGCGGAAGCCGCTCGCCTGCGGTTGCGGCCGATCCTCATGACCTCGTTCGCGTTCATTCTCGGCGTCGTGCCGCTCGCGATCGCCACCGGAGCCTCGGCCAACAGCCGGCACTCCATCGGCACAGGGGTGATCGGCGGCACGCTCGCGGCCACGTTCATCGCCATCTTCTTCATTCCGATGTTCTACTGGATGCTGGAAACGATGAGCCACAGATTCTTCCCGTCGAAGAAACCGGCACCACCACCTGCCGCCCCGGCCGCAGGCGGTCCAGCTCCCGCTGGGGCAGCCCACGACGAGCGCAGGGACGACTGATATGCGCACGCGCGCTAGCGCCGCGCTGATCGGCGCGCTGCTCACCGGTTGCATGGTCGGCCCGGATTACGTGAAGCCGCGCGTGGACACGCCCGCAGCGTTCCGTTACGAAGACAAAGAGGCCCAGGACACCGCAAACACACAGTGGTGGAATCAGTTCGGCGATCCCGTGCTCGACGATTTGATCGCGCAGGCGCTGGCAAACAACAAGAATGTGATGATCGCCGCTGCCAACATCGAACAGGCGGCGGCGGTGCTGCAGCAAACCCGCTCGCCGCTTTATCCTCAAGTAGGCTATGGCGTGGGCGCAGAACGCCAGCGCTTCAGCGACCAGACCGCCACACCGCTGCCTCCCGGGACCGCCAATCCGCAAAATAATTATCAGGTGCTCGCCAATGCGAGCTGGGAAATCGATTTGTGGGGCCGCATCCGGCGCCTGACTCAGGCGGCGCAGGCCAATGTGCTGGCCACCCAGGAAGCGCGGCGTGGCGTGATTCTCTCGCTGGTCGGCTCGGTGGCCAGTTCCTACCTGCAGCTGCGCGCACTGGACGAGCAACTGGTGGTCTCCAAGCGCACGCTCGCCACGTATGCCGAGTCGGTCAGAATTTTCGAGCTGCGCTTCAAGCACGGCCAGGTCTCGCAGATGAATGTCGAGCAGGCGCGCTCCCAGTATGAAACCGCCGCCGCGCAGATCCCGCAGATTCAACTGCAGATCGCGCAGACCGAGAATGCGATTTCCATCCTGCTCGGCAACAATCCGGGTCCGATTCCCCGTGGCAAGCCGATCACCGAGCTCGCGCTTCCAGCCGTGCCCGCGGGTCTCCCGTCGCAGATACTCGAGCGCCGGCCCGACATCGCACAGGCGGAGCAGAATCTGATCGCCGCCAACGCACAGATCGGTGCTGCAAAAGCACTTTACTATCCTACGATTTCGCTGACCGGCCTGTTCGGTACGGCCAGCGCAGATCTTTCCGATCTGTTCAAGGGCAATGCACGCGTGTGGAGCTTCGGCGGCTCGATTACCGGTCCGATCTTCACCGGCGGTTCCATTCGCGGCCAGGTCGCGCAGGCCGAGGCGGCGAACAAGGCTAACCTCCTTGCCTATCAGGCCGCCATCCAGAATGCGTTCAGCGACGTCGAGAATTCGCTCGCCGCGCGTCAGCAATTCACCGAGCAGCTCGCCGCACAGGAGCGACTGGTGCATGCGCTCAGGGAATATGCGCGCCTGGCGATCAAGCAGTACGACGTCGGGT
>JBGQKF010000348.1:0-5071 GCA_041499435.1 Gammaproteobacteria bacterium | reverse complement strand
GCATTTCAGCGCGGGGAGCCGGTCAACCGCGCTCCCGAGTTCCACATCGGCCTGCGCGTGTCGTCGCTGACTGCGCTCAACGAGTGGGCAAGGAAGTTCGGTGCGCAGGTTACGACCGGCGCCGAGTTCACTACGCTGCGCACCCTCGACCCGGACGGAAACTGCATCGAGATTTACTGCAAGACCGAAGCCTGAGCGCCTCTACGACCCGCGGCGATTAGAGTGTTCGACGGATCTGGCCGAAGAGCTCCCGGAGGAAACGACGCGCGAGCTCCTCGCATTTTTCGTCGATGCATGAGCGCACGGCGCCACGGGGATTGAAATGGAAATCACGCATCAAGCGGTGACGCGCGCAGTGCTGGATTTTTTTTCAGAGCGATAGCATGTGCTCCCATCACCGGAGCGTTTGCCGCGCGCGTTCGTGCTACGATCAGCGAGGCTCAAAAAAGTCCTTTTCCCATACAAATGCATTAGGAGGAGTATCGACATGAACGCGTTATTTCGCGTCCTTTGGCTCGGCCTGGCTGCGGTTTCTCTACGGGCCGGCGCCGCTGAGACGATCAAAATCGCCGTAATCGACCCGCTGTCCGGCCCATTCGCGAACGTCGGCGAGGCGCAGGTGCGTCAGATGCAGCTCGCTATCGACATGGTGAACGCGCGCGGCGGCGTGCTGGGCGGCACCAAGTTCGAGCTCGTCGCGTTCGACAGCAAGAGCAATCCGCAGGAAGCGCTGCTCGCCCTCAAGCAGGCCAGCGACCAGGGCATCCACTATATCAACCAGACCAACGGTTCCAACATCGCCGGCGCCCTGGTCGACGCGGTCAGCAAGAACAATGAACGCAATCCCGACAAGCTCGTCCTGTACATGAATACCGGCGCCGTCGACCCGGCGCTCACCAACGACCGCTGCAGCTTCTGGCACTTCCGCTTCGATGCCGATGCCGACATGAAGATGAGCGCGCTCTCCGATGCCATCGCTCAGGACAAGAAGGTCAAGAAGCTCTATCTGATCAATCAGGACTATGCGTTCGGCCAGGCGGTGGCGAAAGCCGGCCATGCAATGGTTGCCAAGAAGCGGCCTGACGTACAGATCGTGGGCGATGAGCTGCATCCGCTTGGCAAGATCAAGGATTTCGCACCGTACGTGGCAAAGATCAAATCGGCTGAAGCCGACACGGTACTCACGGGCAATTGGGGCAACGACATGACGTTGCTGGTGCGGGCTGCGAAGGACGCCGGCTATAACCCCGAGTTCTACACGTATTACGCCGGGGGTCTGGGCTCTCCGCCTGCGCTGGGCGATGCCGGCATCGGCCACCTGAAGCAAGTGACGCAGTTTCACTCCAACATCGGCACCGATGCGTCGAACAAGCTGGTGATGGCGTACAAGCAGAAGTTTCCGGACACGAAGGACGATCTGTACTTCACCACGCACATCATTGCCGTCGAGATGCTGGCCAAAGCGATGGATCAGGCGAAGTCCACCGACCCGGCGAAAGTGGGTAAAGCGCTCGAAGGCATGAAATTCGCCGGTCCCGCGGGCGAGGTGACGATGCGCGCCGACAATCACCAGCTGATTCAGCCGTTGTTTATTTCGACGTACAGCAAGGTCGACGGCAAGGATGTCAAGTTCGACGTCGAGCGCACCGGCAACGGTTTCAAGACCGACCGCCGCATCGAAGGCAAGGACACCGTGCAAGCGACCACGTGCAAGATGACAAGGCCAGAGTAATCACTGAGTAAGTTCGGGAGCGGCACCGCGTGTCGCTTCCGATCAGCGATCGACCAATGGCAGCAACGCTGAGCGTATACTCGAGCTTTGACGCAGACGTTTCGACCAATCGCATGGGTAACGTAACGACACCCGAGGCGCTCTCACTTCGCTGGGCTGATGTGCGCTACTACGACGCCGGTGGCGAGCGGTCGGCAAGCAGCTTCCCCGTTGAGCTTTCACCACCCGCTCCTGCGCCAAGGAGCTAGCTAGAGCCCAGCCCGCATTTGGAACAGGCTGACGAGGGGATGATCGATCGTCATGGGGAGCAAGGCTATGAGCCTGAAACAAACTCTAAGAATACTCGGTGCCGTATTGCTGTTCGGCGGGATGTCCGCTGTCGCATCCGCTCAGAACGTGATCAAGATCGCCGTCGGTGCGCCGCTCACGGGTCCGCTGGCTAAGCAGGGTCAGGAAGTCGCAAATGCAGTGAAGCTCGCAGCCGAAGAGTGGAATGCCAAAGGCGGCGTGCTCGGCAAGAAAATCGTGGTGCTCGAAGCCGACGACCAGGGTAATCCGCAGATCGGCGTCGCCGCCGCGGAAAAAGTCGCCGCCGATACGGCGGTGGTTGGCGCAGTCTGGGGCATCACCAGCGTCACTTGCATCCCGGTCTCGGACGTTCTGCAGAGAGCCAACGTGGTTATGATCAGTCCCGGTTGCACCAATCCCAAGGTCACCGACCGCGGATTGAACAATACCAACCGGGTGTGTGCACGAGATGACGCGCAAGGTCCGGCGAACGCGATGTTTGCCGTGCAGGATCTGAAGGCGAAGAAGATCGCAGCGTTCGACGATGGCACCACGGGACCAAAAGGCGCCGCAGACGAGTTCGAGAAGAAGGCCAAATCACTCGGTGCACAGGTATTGCGCTATCAGGTGCGGGCAGGCGACAAGGACTTCCGCGCCGTTCTCGGCACTGTGCCCAAGGACGTACAGTTGATTCTGGCGAGCGTGTGGGCGCCGGAAGCCGCGCTCATCGCGAAGCAGCTTCCCGACGTCGGTCTGGACGTGAGGTTGATCGGCAGCGATGGGCTGTTCGAGCCGAAGGACTTCATCGAGGCGTCCGGCGGCGCAGCCGAAGGCAGCTACGTGAGCTTTCTCGCGCCCGACATGAAGAAGGTCCCCGCTGCGGCGAGCTTCGTGAAGTCGTTCGAAGCCCAGTATGGGCCGCTGAGCTCCTATGGGCCGCTCGCCTATGAGGCGGCCAACATCATCCTCGAAGCGGTGAAGAAGACCGGCAAGTCCGATCGCGCCGGGGTGCGTGACGCTGTGCGCGCGACGCGCAACTACCAAGGCATCCTCGGCGTGCCGATCACTTTCGACAGCAAAGGCGATGTAAGCGGCGGTCTCATCTTCCTCTACAAGGTGAAGGGCACCGGGTTCGAGCAGGTGAAGACCATCGTGGTGAAATAGCCCGCGCGCTTTTGAACGTCGAACATCAATCGGCGCCTCCGATGTCATTGCTGTCGACGTCCGGATTGTCGATGGCGTTCGGCGGCTTGCGCGCGGTCCAGGATCTCGACTTCGCCGTAGCCCGTGGCGAAGTGATGGGCCTGATCGGCCCGAATGGCTCCGGCAAGACCACCGTCTTCAACGTCATCACCGGCCTGTATCGCGCGACGGCCGGCACGATCTCCTTCGACGGCAACACTAATCTGGTTGGCCTGCCGCCGCACATCATCGCCACGCTGGGAATTGCGCGCACGTTTCAGAACCAGCGCCTGTTCAACCAGATGACGGTACTGGAGAACGTGCTGGTCGGCATGCATTGCCGGACGCGCGCAGGCCTCGCCGGCATCATGCTCAAGCGGCCGGGTGTCGAGGCCGAGCGTCGTCGCTCCATCGAGCGCGGCCGCGAGCTCCTCGCGTTCTTCGGCGATCGCCTGCTGCCCCGCGCAGAAGATCCAGCCGCTGCCTTGTCGTATGCCAATCGGCGACGCCTGGAGATCGCACGGGCGCTCGCCACACAACCCAAGCTGATCCTGCTCGATGAGCCCGCCGCGGGAATGAATCCGACCGAGAAACGCGAGCTGATGCACGACATTCGACGCATCTGTGCACTCGGCGTCACCGTTGCCTTGATCGAGCACGACATGGGACTGGTGCAGGGAATCTGTGAGCGCGTCGTGGTGCTCGATCACGGGGTCAAGATCGCCGAGGGCAGTTTCAAGGACGTGCGGCAAAATCTAGCAGTGATGGAAGCCTATCTCGGGCGGCGCCGTGCTTAAGCTGACCGAAGTGGTGGCCGGCTATGGAGCGGTTCAGGTTCTACGCAACATCAGCCTGGAGGTGAGCCAGGGCGAGATCGTGTGCCTGCTCGGTGGCAACGCTGCGGGCAAATCGACCACGCTGAAGAGCATCCTCGGCCTGGTGCAGCCCGGAGCAGGCACCATCGAATTCAACCGGCAGCCGATCGCAAGCCTGCCCACTGAGCAGATCGTCCGCCGCGGCATTGCGCTGGTCCCGGAGTCGCGGCGCATCTTCGCGCGCATGACCGTCTGGGAAAATCTGGCAATGGGTGCGTACGCGCGCCGCGGAACAGAGGACGATTCGTTCGAGGCTGACATCGAGCGCGTCTACGCATTGTTTCCGCGCCTTGAGGAGCGCGCAGCGCAATACGGCGGCACGCTTTCGGGCGGCGAGCAGCAGATGCTGGCGATCGGCCGGGCGCTGATGGCGAAGCCGCGACTGCTGCTCATGGACGAGCCGTCGATGGGACTTGCGCCGGTTCTGGTCGAGCAGGTGTTCGAGATCATCCAGACCATCAACGCGCAGGGCACCACCATTCTCGTCGTCGAACAAAATGCCGCCGTCGCGCTGTCGATCGCGCATCGCGGCTACGTCCTGCAGGACGGCCACATCGTCATGCAAGGTCCAGCGGCGTCATTGCTCGCGCATGACGACATTCGCCGCGCGTATCTGGGAGAGGATTGATGGCTTGGATCAACCGCGCCAGCGATTCGGTTCCCACCCCTTCAAGGGGAGGGACAGGGTGGGGATGGGGATGCTCCTGGTCCGAACAACCCCATCCCCCTCCTCACCTCCCCCTTGAAGGGGGAGGAGCACTTCTTCGTGGGTTCCGCTAGCCATGGACATGCTAGCGGTCCTGCCTCAGCAGCTGGTATTCGGCCTCGCCCTCGGCGCGGTGTACGGTCTGATCGCGCTCGGCTACACCATGGTGTACGGCATTCTGCTCATGATCAACTTCGCGCACGGTGAGTTGTTCATGATCGGCGCGTACGTCGGCTGGGCGGTGCTCACGTGGCTCATCAACTCGCATCTCGGGGGCCTTCATCCGAT
>JBGQKF010000347.1:0-5080 GCA_041499435.1 Gammaproteobacteria bacterium | reverse complement strand
AGGTCTTGCGGCAGTGGGAAGGTCTGTGGTTTCACGCTGGTCGCAGGCATCGGCTGCTCGTACAACGGCTCGACCGGTCGTTTCGCTTGGACTGTCTCCGGCGCCACCGGGGTCCATTGCGGCTCCGCACGCAAGATCTCTGGCGCTGGCGGCGCAACCGGCTCGGGTGCGGCAGATGAGGGAGACTCGGCTGTGACAGCTGGGGAAGACTCATACGCACGAGCCGCCGTCGGCTCGTCTATGCTGAGTTCGACAGGGCGAGCTGGCTCCGCACCTTCCCAGGATCGCACCGGTTCCCGCATTTCATGCACACGCGGCGCTGTGACCAGCGGCTCCGCCGTCATCAATGCCGATTGCGAGACCAGCGCGGTCGTATCACTCTCAGCAGTCACCACCTCACCGCTCGCGGTGACGGGTTGAGCCCGCGGCGTATCCAGGGCTGTTTCGCGTCCTGGGTCAACGCGACGTCCGCCTTCGTTTTCGCCGCGGCCGCCGCGGTCGCGCCGACCTCGCCGGCGCCGGCCCCGACCTTCGCTTTGCTGTTGATCCGCGCCTGCTTCAGGGCGCGGGCGCTCAGGACGAACGGGACGTTCTCCGCGCTCTGCACGTTCAGCTCGCTCTTGCCGCTCAGGCCGTTCACCACGCTCCTGGCGATCCGCACGGCCGCGCGCTTCGGTCACCACTTCGCTGCGCGTTGCTTCGGCGGTTGCGGAACGAGCCTCTCGCTGCTGGCCACGCTCGCCTTCCGCACGCTGTTGATGCGATCTGCCCTGCTCACGACCCGCGTTCTGTCCGCGTCGTGCGCCGCCCCCGGCCGCTGCTTCGTCGCGTTTCCCGCGGCGGTCGCGATCGCGCCTGCTGCTTTCTGGCAGTGGCCGTCGAGGCTCGCGCGCCTTTACCTTCACGGGCTCAACTTCACGTGCCGGCTCACGCGTGAGCCAGCCAAAGATCTTCTGCAGGATGGATGGCTTTGGCGGCACGACTGGAGCCGTCGGCATCGGCGCCGGCTGCTCGGGTGTGATGCCCTGGACCGCAGCCTGTGGACGCACCGCCTTCGCCTCGGCAACAGCGGCTGCGCTCGGCTTTTCTTCCTCGGTTGGCTGAACCACCAGGCGGTAGCTGGGCGGCAGCGGCTCCATGGCGTTCAACTCATCGTGACGCCGCCGCTCCACGGTGTAATTGGGCGTCTCGAGGTGGATGTTGGGTACCAGCACGATGCTCACTTTGTGACGCGACTCGATGCTGTGGAATTCGGCGCGCTTTTCGTTGAGCAGGAAGGTGGAGACATCCACCGGTACCTGAGCATGCACTGCTGCCGTGTTTTCCTTCATCGCTTCTTCCTGCAGGATGCGCAGGATGTGCAACGCCGAAGATTCCACGCTGCGGATATGACCGGTGCCATGGCAGCGAGGGCAGGCGATGTGGCTCGTCTCCCCGAGGGAGGTCTGCAGGCGCTGACGCGACAGCTCCATCAACCCGAAGCGCGAGATCTTGCCCATCTGCACGCGCGCACGATCGTAGCGCAGTGCATCGCGCAAGCGATTTTCCACCTCGCGCTGGTTGCGCTGATTCTCCATGTCGATGAAGTCGATCACCACCAGGCCGCCTAAGTCGCGCAGGCGCAGCTGCCGCGCAAGCTCATCGGCGGCTTCCACGTTGGTGCGTAACGCGGTCTCCTCGATGTCGGCGCCGCGCGTGGCACGAGCCGAGTTGACGTCGATCGCGACCATCGCTTCGGTATGATCGATCACGATCGCGCCGCCCGAGGGCAGCGGCACCTGCCGCGCATACGCGGTCTCGATCTGGTGCTCGATCTGAAAGCGCGAGAAGAGCGGAATGTCGTCGCGATACAGCTTTACGCGGTTGACGTTCTGCGGCATCACGTGGCCCATGAACTGGCGGGCCTGCTCGTAGATGCTCTCGGTGTCGATCAGAAGCTCACCGATCTCCTGATGGAAATAATCGCGGATCGCGCGAATGACGAGGCTGGATTCCTGATAGATGAGGAACGCCCCGCTTTGCCCGCGCGATGCATTTTCGATGGCGCGCCACAACTGCAGCAGGTAGTTCAAATCCCACTGCAGCTCTTCGATGCTGCGGCCCAGGCCGGCGGTTCGCCCGATGATGCTCATGCCCGAAGGCACTTCGAGCTGAGCGATCAGTTCGCGGAGCTCGTTGCGCTCTTCGCCTTCGACCCGTCGCGAAACGCCGCCGCCACGCGGATTGTTGGGCATCAGCACGAGGTAGCGGCCGGCCAGGCTGATGAAAGTAGTCAGCGCCGCGCCCTTGTTGCCACGCTCGTCCTTGTCGACCTGGACGATCAGCTCCTGACCTTCGCGCAGCGCGTCCTGGATGCGCGCGCGGCCTACGTCGACGTTGTCGCCCTGGAAGAATACCCGGCTGACTTCCTTGAATGGCAGGAAGCCATGGCGTTCGCTGCCATAGTCGACGAACGCCGCTTCCAGGCTGGGCTCGATGCGGGTGATGATGCCTTTATAGATGTTGCCTTTGCGTTGCTCTTTACCTGCAGTCTCGATGTCGAGATCGATCAGCTTTTGACCGTCTACGATCGCAACCCGGAGCTCTTCGGCCTGGGTCGCATTGAATAACATGCGCTTCATTCGTTGTACCCCCGCGCTCTTGGCTCACGGGACGTGCAACCTGCGACAGCCATGATCAGAAGCAGGCTGTCTTTATAGTCTGGGTACTATTCGGATGAATCAGCGTTCATAATGTCATTCTTCGAATAGTTGTATTCACCCAAAGGTTGCAGACGCTAGGTCCAAAGTCCCGGTCTCGCACATCCCTGATGGACGTATCGAGCGCGAAATCAGCTTGCCATCGCTAGTTGTCGCCGGGTCAGCGAAGTTAACCCGTCATGATTGCGTCAGGTCACGAGCCTGTTGCTTGCGAAGCCTGACCGCTCGATTCTCGCATTCGGCATGCGGCAGGCCTGATGTTCCTGCAGGGCAGTCGGTGCGGCGGCAGTGATGCTCGAAGATACCCGTGCGATTGGCCGGGTTGGGCACTCTCGCTTGAAGCCGTGCGCCGAGCGCACCGCAACGCGTTCCCCACACCCGATCCTAGGGATATCTGCTTCTGACTGCGTTTGAAACCGACCGGAAACCCCGTTATAAACCGCGCACATCCCGTCTCCATCCGACCCTTCAGTTCGGTCGAAATCGACGCTTTTGCTGGCGCGCTGCAGGAGCACCCAATAGTATAAGCAAAATGAATATGTTAAGGAAAGGCCCACAAAGCAGGGAGAATGCGGCAACGCAGGTCGAAGTCGGGGAAGAGGAAGCAGGACAGCGCATCGACAACTTCCTGATTCGTATCCTCAAGGGGGTTCCCAAGAGCCACGTTTACCGCCTTTTGCGGACCGGGCAGGTGCGGGTAAACAGCCGGCGGACCGAGGCCACTTATCGTCTGCAAGTCGATGACCGCGTCCGTCTGCCTCCGGTTCGGACCGCCATTCCCGCCACGCCGACCGGGCGCGCAACGCCAGCGCCGCAGCAATTATCACCCCGGGTTCTGCTAGAGGATGATGCGCTGCTGGTGCTCAACAAGCCTGCGGGGGTGGCGGCCCATGGCGGCAGCGGCATCAGTGCGGGGGTAATCGAGCGCATGCGTGCGGAGCGGCCGCAGCTGAGATTCCTGGAGCTGGTGCATCGATTGGATCGCGACACATCGGGTGTGATTCTGCTGGCCAAAAAGCGCAGCGCTTTGACGCGTCTGCACGCACAGCTTCGCGCGGGCGAGATGCGCAAGTGGTACCTGGTGCTGGTCAAAGGCGGATGGACACGGGGCGAGCAGCACGTCCGTCTGTCGCTCAACCGCTATATGACCCCGGCGGGTGAGCGCAGAGTCAGTGTGGCTCAAGATGGGATGCCGGCCCATACCGTGTTCAGGCCGGTTCGACATGCGCACGGCTACACGCTGTTGGAAGCCGAACTGCGGACTGGACGGACGCATCAGATCCGCGTGCATCTTGCCCACCTTGGCTTCCCGATTGCCGGCGACGACAAGTATGGCGACTTCGCGTTGAACAAATCGCTGCAGAAGCAGGGGCTCAAGCGGATGTTCCTGCATGCGCAGCGCGTGGAGTTCGAGCATCCTTTGAGCGCAGAGCGCATCGAGGTGGTCGCGCCGCTGGCCGAGGAACTCGAGCGCTTCCTGCGGCAGGTGGAGAGCGCCGAAACACTGCCTTCAATCGGCTAACGAGATGGGAAAGCGCTTCGATCTGCTGGTTTTCGACTGGGATGGCACGGTGGTGGACTCGGCCGGGCACATCACGGAATCTGTTCAGGCCGCCGCCGCCGATCTCAATCTGCCGGTGCCCAGCGACCGGCAGGCGCGGCACATCATCGGCCTGGGACTGGTCGATGCACTGACTTACCTGTTCCCGCATCTTTCGAGGGATCAATATCCCGCGCTTGCGGAACGCTATCGATATCACTATCTGGCAGGCGATCACAAAGTGCAGTTGTTCGGCGGCGCCCACGCTTCGCTCTCGAGCTTCCGCGACGCGGGGTTCCGACTGGCCGTGGCGACCGGTAAAGCGCGTCGCGGCCTGGATCGCGCGTTACAGTCGACCAATATGGCGTCGATATTCCATGCATCGCGTTGTGCGGACGAGGGCCTCCCCAAACCACATCCTGACATGCTTTTGTACTTGATCACTGCCATGGGGGTCGAGCCGGCGCGCACGCTCATGATCGGCGACACGACGCACGATCTGCTGATGGCGCGTAACGCCGGTGTCGATGCCGTGGCGGTCGCTTATGGCGCACACCCACGCGAGATGCTGGTCGGAGAGAAGCCGCTGGCCTGTCTATCTTCTTTTGCAGAGCTCACGCAATGGATCGAAACGCACGCCTGATCTGCGCGGCGGCGCATGTGGAGGAGGGCCGCAGGGGCATACGGTTCACGGTGCAGCGGTATGGCCGCGACGAGCCTGCATTCATGGTGCGCTATGACGGGCGCGTGTACGCTTATCTCAATCGCTGTGCGCACGTGCCGGTCCAACTCGACTGGATGGAGGGTGAGTTCTTCGATATCTCGGGTTTATACTTGGTTT
>JBGQKF010000346.1:0-5099 GCA_041499435.1 Gammaproteobacteria bacterium | reverse complement strand
AAGCGGACGCGATCCGCAGATCCGCGATGCCGATCGCAGCGCACCTGGTGCGCGAGCTAAAGCAGGGAGCGTTAGCCTCGCATAGTGGCTCGACACACGAGTTGCGCGAGGAGTTGAAGGAGCCTATGTTGAAAAGAGTCAGTTGGTGTTTGGCTTTGAGCTTGGCGCTCGTGGCCAGCATGTCGTTGCGTGCGCAGGATCAGAGCCAGGATCCCGATGAGATTACGGACACGCTGGCGCGCGCGAAGGCCAAGGGCGTGCTCACTGCGTGCGCAGATCCCTATTCGTGGCCCTATTCCCAGCAGAATGGCACGCCACCGGGATTCGATATCGAGATCTTCCAGCAGATCGTGAAGCTCGGCGGCATGCGCGCTGAGGTTTACTGGGCAGATACCGGGACCCGCGGCGGACTGGGCCGGGCATTTCGCAATTCGATTTTCGCCAAGCGCTGCGATGTTTTTCTGGGGCTTTCCGACAATGGCGAGGACGACTCGCTGCCCGATAAGCTCACGTACACCAAGCCCTACATCAGCCTGGGCTACGTGCTGGTGGTGCAGGGCAAGGCGGCGCAGATGAAAACGCTGGACGAGCTCAAGCAGAACAAGATCAAAGTGGGTGTTTCTATGACCACGCCCATGGACGACTACCTGTTCACCAATAACATTCCGCGCGAGCTCTATCTGGGCAATCGGCGCATCATGGAAGGCATGGCCAAGGGCGAAATCGACGCGAGCATGGTCTGGGCGACTGCCATCGCGGTGGCGAAGCAAGAGTTTCCCGACGCCAAGTTCCACATGGTGGAGGGTTACGTACCCACGCCGGATCAGCGCTTCAACAGCCGCTTCGCAGTGCGCAAGGAAGACAAGAGCCTGCTCGACTTCGTGAACCAGAGCATCGATCAGTTGCTCTCCAGCGGCAAGGTCAAGCAGATCATCGAAAGCTACGGCGTGCCGTTCTATCCACCGGTTTCTTGAGGAAGATAGAAACGATTCCAAGGAGGAGAACTACAATGTCGCGGTTTGTCTCGGTGTCCCTGGCGCGCGCGTGCGTCATCGCGCTGGCGGCGCTCGCTCTCTCGCTTGCGTCCGCTCCGTTTCTGGCCGTTCCAGCCGCTGCTCAACACAAGATGAATGAGAGCGATATGGAGCTGCCGACCAACGACGCCAAAGTCGTCGAGCTGGGCAAGGACAAATACGCGCAGCGCTGCGCCTTCTGTCACGGCGGCGGTGGCAAGGGAGGAAAGGGCCCATGCCTCACGTGCGGCAAATTCCCGTACTCGGGCAATACCAACACCGGGATCTACACCACAATCGCGGTCGGTGTCACGAATCGCTCCATGGGCGGCACAATGGGGGCGTTCGGAACCACCATGAGCGGCGAGGAGATCACTGCGGTGATCACCTACCTGCGCACTGAAGAACAGCGGCGCATCGCTGCGGGGGAAGTGCCTGATCCGTACAAGGATCAGTAATGCCGTAAGCTTGGGTGAAGCACGCTCCCGGCGGTGACTAAACGGGACGGCGGGCGCTGCTTACAGCGCCCGCTACATCATTACCGACCGGTGCTCCCAAACCCGCCGGCACCGCGCTCGCTCTGCGAGAACTCGGCCACCGGATTGAAGCGAACCTGCAGCACCGGAACGATGACCAGTTGCGCGATGCGCTCCATCGGTTGCAGCACGAAGCTCGCGTTCCCGCGATTCCACACCGACACTAGAATCTGCCCCTGGTAATCCGAATCGATCAGCCCGACCAGGTTGCCCAGCACGATGCCGTGCTTGTGTCCGAGCCCCGAGCGCGGCAGCACCATGGCGGCGAGATTTGGATCGGACAGATGAATCGCCAGTCCTGAGGGCACCAGCTCCGTCTGGCCTGGGCGCAGCTCGAGCGGCTCGTCGATGCACGCGCGCAGATCGAGGCCGGCAGCGCCGTTCGTCGCATAGCTGGGTAGATTGCCGTTGAGGCGCGAATCCAGAATCTTTACATCGATTGAGCGCATGGGGCCGGCGCATCCGCGATCGGGTGGATGTATGAGCTGACTCCGTGCCTTGCTAACGGCGTACAGCTTTGAGCTTCAGCGATGGGCCGCCGCGGTAGAGGCGGGCGATGTGCTGCACGAGCGCTCGCGCCTGTTCGAGCTTGGGACCCTTGCCGAGCGGATGACGGCCCGCATCGTCGAACAGCACCAGCTCGTTGTCATCGGCCCCGATGGCATCCTGCGCGAGGTTGGCGGCGAGCAGCGGCAATTTCTTGCGACGCCGCTTCTCTTCGGCGAAGCGGTCCAGATCGTGACTCTCGGCGGCGAAGCCCACGCAAAAGGGTGGATGGGTGCGCGCCGCTACGCTCGCCAGGATATCCACCGTTGGCTCGAGCTGAAGCGTCAGCGTCTGCTCTTGCTTCTTCATCTTCTGCTTACTGGGCTGGCTCACGCGATAATCGGCAACCGCGGCGACGCTGATGAACACATCGCATTCGTCCACGCGCTCATGCACCGCTTCGAGCATGTCCTGGGCGGTAACAACACCGATCGTTTGCGCCTTGGCTGGCGCGGTGATCTCGGTAGGTCCGGAGATCAGCGTGACGTGCGCGCCGGCCTCGATCGCGGCCTGTGCAACGGCGTAACCCATGCGTCCCGAGCTGCGATTGGTGATCCCGCGCACGGCGTCGATGGGTTCGAAAGTCGGGCCGGCCGTGATCAATACGCGAACGCCGGCGAGCGCTTTCGATTGGAGGCTTGCCGAAATCTCGCGCATGATGTCCGCGGGTTCGAGCATGCGGCCCATGCCCACCTCACCGCATGCTTGTTCGCCTGCGGCGGGTCCCGCCACGAGTATGCTGTCGGCAATGAGCTGCCGGATGTTGCGCTGCGTTGCGGCGTTCTCCCACATCTGCCGATTCATCGCCGGGGCGACCAGCAGTGGACATTCGCGTGCCAGACACAGCGTCGAGAGAAGATCGTCGCCTATTCCGCTCACGAGCTTGGCCAGAAAGTCCGCGGTCGCAGGCGCCACCACGATGAGCTCGCGGTCGCGCGAGAGCTCGATGTGACCCATGCCGTCGGCGATGGCGTCGTCCCAGAGCCGCGTATGCACAGGCTGCCCGGACAACGCTTGTAGCGTCGCGGGTGCAACTAGACGAGTAGCCGACTGCGTCATCACCACGCGCACGTTTACACCTGCTTTGATCATCAGCCGGCACAGCTCCGCCGCCTTGTAAGCGGCCACGCCGCCGGTGATGCCGAGCAAAATGCGCTGAGGCGTTGTATCCACTCGAGAAGGTCCTCTTACCCAAGCCTGGGCGTGTAGTATACCTCGCAGAGGAATCTCGGCCGGGGAGCGGGGGGATGGGGATCTCAAATTGGCCGCGCGGCGAGGGGCCGCGCGAGAAGCTGATCGACAAAGGTGCGGCCGCGCTGAGTGAGGCCGAGCTGCTGGCAATCCTTCTGGTAACTGGAGGGGCGCGCGGGCAAAGTGCGGTCGACCTTGGGCGCGAGCTGTTGAAGCGCTTCGGAAATTTGTCCGCGTTGTTGAGCGCCGATTTGCCGCGGTTGCGGGAAGTCAAAGGTCTGGGTGAGGCCAAGGCGGTCAAGCTCAGTGCCGTAATCGAGCTGCTGCGCCGCGCGCTCAAGGAAGAGATCGATCCGCGCGTGAACTTGAGCTCGCCCGGCGCGGTGCGCGATTACCTGCGGCTTGCGCTCTCGCGTACCGATAAAGAAGTGTTCCTCGGTATCTTTCTCGATGCGCAGAACCGTGTGGTGGGCAGCGAAGTGCTCTCAGAAGGCACGCTGACGCAGACGTCGGTGTTTCCACGTGAGGTGGTGAAGCGCGCGCTCTATCATGATGCCGCGGCGATAATCTTCGCCCACAATCATCCATCAGGTCTGACCGAGCCCAGCCGCGCCGACGAAGTGCTGACGCAAGCGCTGAAGCAGGCTTTGGCACTGGTCGATGTGAAGGTGCTGGATCATTTCATCATCGGCGCGAATCGGGCGATGTCGTTTGCAGAGCGGGGGTTGTTGTAAGGCGCTACACCCAACACAGAGGTACAGAGGGCACAGAGGAACACGGAGAAAAGCAAATCTATACGAAGAAACCGACTGGTTGCTGCCTGTTCTTCACCGGCATTGACGATGCGCAAGGACGCACTAATGCGTCACTGCCATCGCGGGCGTTGCGTTCGGGAATTGCGGTGTGCCTCGCCGGGCTGGCAGCAGCGGTTCTCTGGGCTGCTGCCGAAGGACGAGCGGCGACCGATGTGCTGGTCAACAACTACGACGACTCCAGGACCGGCGCGAATCTGAGCGAATCGATTCTGAATGTATCGAATGTCAAGCTCGAGACGTTCGGCCGCCTGTTCAGCTATTCCGTCGACGGCGCCGTCCTCGGCCAGCCGCTCGTCGTAAGCGGGGTGAGAATGCCGAACCGCGGTCTACGCGATGTGGTGTACGACAAGGCCGATCTCCAGCGATCTCCGTCGGTGTTCTGCACGACGTGTGTGAGCCGCGTCGCCGCCGTTTCAGGAGTCGAGTACCTGGATCCGGACTGCACCTTTCTCGGACCCGGCGGGGGCATCTGGCAAGCGGGGCGTGGTCCGGTGGTCGACGGCAAAGGCATGGTCTATTTCTTCACCGGCAACAAGGCGCACATCATCAAGAACGGTGCATGATCTCGCAAAATAAAAATCCCTGTGCAGCATGCCCCAACGCAGATGGCTGCCTGTGCAAGGGCATCGGTTCGCCCAAAGTGTGCAGAGGTCCCGATACCTGCATGGCCCATGAGGCGCAGAATCACCACTTGTTCGATGTGAATGAATCCTTGATCCAGTTGAACCCGGCCGACGGGCTCAAACTGACGGGGTGGTTCCGGCCCGCCAATTGGGATGATCCGGGTGCGAACAAGGTAGAGGTATTCGGGCCGATCAAGCCGAGGGAGTGCGCCCCGCAAGCTTCCCCGGACTTGCCAGGGCCGATGCTGCAATAGTGCTACGACGATCACCCAGCGCGTCCCTTAGCCGCGATGCGCTGATCCACACACGCCTTTACCTTCGTCGCACCCTGATTTCCGATCTCTGTGCGACACGCGTCGATCGTCCCAGCGTGTT
>JBGQKF010000345.1:0-5103 GCA_041499435.1 Gammaproteobacteria bacterium | reverse complement strand
TCGCGCGCGAGCAGGTGGTTGATGGCGAGACCTTCCTTGTAATAGTTGTCGACGACTAGAGGATCGGCACCCGACACCGCGATGTACAGCGTGGTGAAGCCCGCGACGATCACGATCGCGGGGCCCGACATCAGAATCCACGGCCAAGGCTCGCGGTACCAGGGCGTGGCGGAGTTCATGGCGTGCGTCTGATTCATTTCAATTCTCTTCAGTTGATGACGAACGTGGCCTTCTCATTGACCACAATCGGCGGCACGGAAGGAAGCGATGGGGTCAGGGCTTCGACGGTGAAGCGGATGCGGTTGGAGCCTTTGTGCCCGGACTGCCGCGGCGCCTCCACGCGGACCGCGACGACCTTCGCTGAGGACGCGGGGATACGCACGCCCTGCACCTGGCCTTCGAGCTTGATGCCGTCCAGGCCGGACACGGCGATATTCAACTCGCGCTCGACTTCCTGTGTGTTCATGATCTGCAGGCGATAGACGTTTTCCACCTCGGCCTCTTCCGCGTCGTGCATCACGTTGCCGCGATCGCGGATCACATCGACTTTGAGCGGCACGCGGTGATACAAAGTCACGGCAGCGCCAATGATGATCACCCACAGAATGGCGGTGTAGACCAGCACCCGGGGGCGCAACACGCGCTTGACGATGCGGTCGGTGCTGTAGTGCCCCTTGAGCGCGTTCTCGGTGGAGTAGCGGATCAGCCCCTTCGGGTAACCCATCTTGTCCATCACCTGATCGCATCCGTCCGCGCAGGCCGCGCAGCCGATGCACTCGTATTGCAGGCCGTTGCGGATGTCGATGCCGGTTGGACAAACCTGCACGCAGATCCCGCAATCGACGCAGTCGCCCAGACCCTTGGTCTTGGGATCGACACTGCGGTTGCGCGCACCGCGCGGCTCGCCGCGCTCGCCGTCGTAGGTGATGATCAGGGTATCGGGATCGAACATCACGCTCTGGAAGCGTGCGTAGGGGCACATGTACTTGCACACCTGCTCGCGCATCCAGCCGGCGTTTCCGTAGGTGGCGAAGCTGTAGAAGCCGATCCAGAATGTTTCCCAGGGACCCAGGCCGAGACTCAGGACTTCGTGACCGAGCGTCTTGATCGGTGTGAAGTAGCCGACGAATGTAAAGCCGGTCCACAACGCGAGCGCGATCCACAGCCCATGCTTGATCGCCTTCAACTGCAGCCGGCGTCCCGAGAGCGGACCTTTGTCGAGCTTCATGCGCGCCAGCCGATCGCCTTCGACCTTGCGCTCGATCCACATGAAGATTTCGGTGTAGACCGTCTGCGGACAGGCGTAGCCGCACCACAACCGCCCCGCGACCGCGGTAAACAGGAACAGCGAGTATGCCGAGATGACCAGCAGCACCGTCAGATAGACGATGTCCTGCGGCCAGAACACCAGACCGAAAATGTAGAACTTGCGCGAAACCAGATCGAACAGCACCGCCTGGCGTGCGTTCCACGAAAGCCATGGCGACCCGTAGAACACGAGCTGCGTAAGCGCCACGACCAGCCAGCGCGAGGTAGCGAACGTGCCGCTCACCGCGCGCGGGTAGATCTTCTTGCGAATCTCGTAGAGCGCCTGCTCAGCAGTTTCCGCGGGGTCTTTCGGTTTTACCGCTGCGTCCATGCAGCTCACTTCCCATCCGGATGCGACAGGCTGTATACGTACCCCGCGACCAGATGCGTCTTCTCCGGCCCAAGAAATTCCCCCCATGCCGGCATGACGCCATTGCGGCCATTGCCGATCGTGTCGATCAGCGTCGATTCGCCGCCGCCATACAGCCAGATATTGTCGGTAAGGTTGGGCGCTCCCAGCGCCTGATTGCCCTTGCCGTCCGGGCCGTGACATGCCACGCAGTTGGTCTGGAACACTTCCTTGCCGCGGCTGGCGCGCAGCCCATCGTGGGTGCGGCCCGAGATCTGCATCACATAGTGCGCCACATCTTTTACCGCCTGTTCGCCCAGTGCTTTACCCCATGGCGGCATCACACCCGAACGGCCGCCGGTGATCGTCGTCTCGATCGTCTTCGGATCGCCGCCGTACAGCCAGTCGTTGTCGGTGAGGTTGGGGAAGCCCTTGGCGCCGCGCCCATCCGATGCGTGACATTGCGCGCAGTTGTTCAGGAACACCCGCTGCCCGATGTCGCGCGCCTGTGGGTCGGCCGCGAGCGCCGCCAGGTCCATCGCTGCATACTTCGTGTAGATTGGCTGGTATTTGTCCTTCGCAGCGGCGAGCTCTGTCTCGTATGCGCCACGTGAGCTCCAGCCGTACACGCCCTTGAAGCTGCCCAGGCCCGGATACAGGATCAGATACGCGAGCCCGAATGCAATCGTGATATAGAACAGCCACATCCACCAGCGCGGCAGCGGATTGTTGTACTCCTCGAGATTCCCGTCCCAGACGTGGCCCATCACGGCGGCCTGCTGACCGGCGGGCAAGCGCTTGCTCGACAGCCTCCACAGCAATACCGCGCACGCCAGAATGCTGGCAAGCGTAATGATGGTGATGTAGAAACTCCAGAATTCGCTTACGAAATCGCTCACGGCTTCGTCCCCTCGCCCCCGTCCACGTGCTCCTCATGCAGCACGCTCAAGGCAGCCTGCTCGAATTGTTTCCTGCTTCTGCCGCTGTACGCCCAGAACACGATACCGGCGAACACCAGCAACGCCACCACCGCCAGAACCGATCGAAACGTGTTCACGTCCATTTAGCGGACTCCTTTGAGTGCAATGCCCAGCCCCTGCAGATACGCGATCAGCGCATCGGATTCCGTCTTGCCCTGCACCTCTTCGCGCGCCTTGCCGATCTGCTCGTCGGTGTAGGGCACGCCGACCATGCGCAGCACTTTCATCTTGGCTTCGATCAAAGCAGCGTCCGCGAGCGCCTGCGCAAGCCAGGGATAGCCGGGCATGTTCGACTCCGGCACGACATCGCGTGGCTGATTCAGATGCAGCCGGTGCCACTCGTCGCTGTAGCGCCCGCCCACGCGCGCTAGATCCGGGCCGGTGCGCTTGCTGCCCCAGAGGAAGGGATGGTCGTAGACGAACTCCCCGGCAACCGAGTAATGACCATAGCGTTCGGTCTCTGCGCGGAAGGGACGAATCATCTGACTGTGGCAGTTGTTGCAGCCTTCGCGGATATAAATGTCGCGTCCGGTCAACTGCAGAGGCGAGTAAGGCTTGAGCCCGCTCACTGGCTCCGTGGTGGACCGCTGAAAGAACAGCGGCACGATTTCTACCAGCCCGCCCACGCTCACCACCAATATCACCAGCACGATCAGCCAGCCCATGTTCTTCTCAATGAACTCGTGAGCCGACTGTGTAGTTGTTGTTGCCATCTGTATTCCCCTCAAGATGTCAGGCGTGCGCTGCGACGGCCAGCACCGGAGCATCCACCGGTTTGCCGCCGCGCACCGTCTTCCATACGTTGTAGGCCATGATGAACATCCCAGACAGGAACAGGATCCCGCCCAGCAGTCGGATGGCATAGAACGGATAGGTGGCTTTCACCGATTCCGCGAAGGTGTAGGTGAGTGAGCCTTCGGCATTGACATCGCGCCACATGAGACCCTGCATGACGCCGGCGATCCACATCGCGGCGATGTAGAGGACCACACCGATCGTGGCCACCCAGAAATGCGCCGTAACCAGTCGCATGCTGTGCATCTCGCTCTTACCGAACAACCGCGGAAACAGGTAGTACAGGCTGCCCACGGAGATCATCGCCACCCAGCCCAGCGCTCCGGAGTGCACGTGTCCGATGGTCCAATCGGTATAGTGCGACAGCGAGTTCACGGTCTTGATCGACATCATCGGCCCTTCGAAGGTCGACATGCCGTAGAACGACAGCGATGTGATCAGAAACTTGAGAATGGGGTCGGTGCGAAGCTTGTGCCATGCGCCCGACAACGTCATGATGCCGTTGATCATCCCGCCCCACGAGGGCGCGAGCAGAATCAGCGAGAACACCATGCCAAGCGACTGTGCCCAGTCGGGCAGCGCCGTGTAATGCAGGTGATGCGGGCCGGCCCACATGTAGGTGAAGATCAGCGCCCAGAAGTGCACCACCGACAGGCGATAGCTGTAGATCGGCCGTCCGGCCTGTTTGGGCACGAAGTAGTACATCATCCCGAGGAAGCCCGCCGTCAGGAAGAAGCCCACTGCATTGTGGCCGTACCACCATTGCACCATCGCATCCTGCGCGCCGGCGTACACGTAGTACGATTTCCACATGCTGACCGGGATCTCGGCGCTGTTGACCAGGTGCAGCAGGGCGACGGTGAGGATGAAGGCGCCGAAGAACCAGTTGGCGACGTAGATATGCGGCGTCTTGCGCTTGGCAATCGTGCCGAAGAACACCACTGCGTACGACACCCAGACCAGCGTAATCAGGATGTCGATCGGCCACTCCAGCTCCGCGTACTCATGCGAAGTCGTGATGCCGAGCGGCAAGGTGATCGCAGCCGCCACGATCACCGCCTGCCAGCCCCAGAACGTGAATGCCGCCAGCTTGCTGCAGAACAGGCGCGCGTGACAGGTGCGCTGGACCACGTAGTAACTGGTGGCGAACAGCGCCGAGCCGCCGAAAGCGAATACCACCGCGTTGGTATGCAGCGGGCGCAGCCGCCCATAAGACAGCCATGGAATTCCATACGCCATGTCGGGAAACATGAGCTCTGCGGCGATGAAGACGCCGACCAGCATGCCGACGATGCCCCATACCACTGTCATGATGGCGAACTGCCGCACGACTTTATCGTTGTAAGTCGTGTCGATGGTGCTGGAAGCCGCTCTTGAGAGCGCGGCCGCAGCCTGTGTTGACATTTGACCCCCCGCTGGTTGCTTGACTCGCGCCCAGCTGAAACCAATTCCAGTGGTTCTGCCGGGCTCAGCGCATGCTAACGGCTAGGCGCCAATGGGGATTGACGCAGATCAAGAAAACGAAAGAAGGGGGGAACGGCGTGAAGGGTGAAGGTGTACAAAGTGAAGGGTGAAGAGTGAAGGGTGATGCCCCCCCGCCCGGGCCAAACCCCCCCGGGCGGGGGGGGGGGGGGGCGGAGGGGCCGGCCCCGGACAACGACACCCAGAACC
>JBGQKF010000344.1:0-5110 GCA_041499435.1 Gammaproteobacteria bacterium | reverse complement strand
CTCCCTACGACGAAGCGACCTACCTCAATGCGCTTAAGCGTCGCGGGTCGCCGCTCGTCACGTGAGTTCGGAAACTTTCAAATAAAACTTGACGGTCCACCTCAGGGCGGTGTAGCGTAGCTGTATACAATACCAGTATGGCATGCCAAGTCACTGACCACGTTAGTGCGAGCAGAAAATCATACCCCTAAACGACCCGGCAAACGCACCTTGCTTACCCCGCGTTCTCACTGAGCTGGTCCCTTGCTGCAACGCGCCGTTACTACCCCGTCCGCATGAGAACCCGCGCGCGGCCACGAGTGACCAAACTCTCGCCTGCTCGAGCATTCACAATGTCGGAGTCACAATCAACATCTCTCCCTTGCCCTCCGCGCCGAGATCTCCGAGCCAGCGCGTGAACCGGGTCTGCGTAAGTGGGCGGAACGCCGGATTGCGCCGAACCAGCCACGCGACCAGCAGACGGATCGCGAGCAGCTCGGGCTGACCGTTGAAATTAAAGGTTGGCAGGGGCTCGAGCCCGGCATCGTTCAGAATCAGTGTGCCTCGACGCATCAGATAACCGGCATGCGTACCCACTTGGCCGAGTACGGCGATGGTGCCAGCCAGCATGCGAGAGGCGCAGTAAAGACCGGCGTTGCCTTCGATCATGAGCAAGCCGCGCCGCATCCGATCGCCCGCACGATCGCCGGCATTGCCGCGTACGACAATCGTGCCGCCGGTCATGCCCTTGGTGTGTCCCGCACGCGCAGAGCCGACGAAGGTCCCCGCATCGCCGGAAACCATGATGCTGCCGGCACGCATCCCGGCGCCGAGATAGTCGCCGGCATGCCCGCGTACTGTGAGCGTGCCGCCTCGCAACGATTCACCAGCGTAGTCGCCGGCGTGCCCCACAATAGTAAGCGTTCCGCTCTTCATGCCCGCACCTATGCGCACCAGCGATCCATCGAGTCCGTCAAGCACCAGTTCGTGCGCATCCTGTCCGGATACGCGAAACAGATCGCCGAGCGCAAAGGTTTGATTCCAACCTTGCAACGCGATCCGATCGATCTCCGCCCGTGACTTGCCGGCGAGCGCATCGGGCACCAGTGGCGATGCGTCGATCAGACACGGCGGCTTCGCGCGAAGCTTCAGCCTCAGAGCAGCCATGACGACGCGCCGATGCTGTGGCACGCGTGCCGTGCGCGAATGCACGGCATTTGTGTTGAACCGGTGGACCTCACGCGATCACCTGCCGCAAATGGAAATGATGCGGCCCGAGCTTGCCGCCGTAGTTTCCGGCGGTGATGGCCAGCACGCCCCGTTCGCTGCCGCGGGCGCACGCCGCGCGGATGCCCTCGCGCATCGCGAGGCTGATGCTGTCCGCGTCCAGGCCGTCGATGACGATCTCGAGCACGCACCCGACGCCGGCCGGAAGACTCGAGCGGGTTACGCCAACCAGGGTGGGGCAGTACGCGTCATTGGTCGATGCGATCAGCGTCTTGTACTTCGATCCGACTTTTGATCCTGAGCGCACCACACCACCGGGAAACGGCAGGATGATGTTGCGCACCTTGCGCATGGCCTGCACCGCGCGTTCGGCGGCGGCCACTGCGGCACTCTGATCACGCGCGAGGATGAGGAAGTTGCCGCCCCCAATGCTCTTCACGAGCCCGGCTTTCTCCTCGCAGACGAACTCACCTTCCATCACGGGGATACGCCAGTAGCGCGTGCCGTCGATCAGCTTGGAGATCTGATAGCCATCACCGAAGTAGCGCAGGCTTGCACCCAGGTTCAGCCATTCCTTGGCGGCCTCGCGTGCGATGCCGTTGTACGCCGCCGTGGTGGGGCAGGTGAGCACGCATTGCCCGGCGCGCCGTTCGAGCTGTTTCTGCAGATCCTTGCTCGACATCGCGAAGATGAGAATCGCAACGCCTGGACGTCCATCGAGCGTCTCGCGCCGCGGGAGCTCGCGTTCGATTCCCGCTTCGCAGCCGCAGGCGATGACCGAGGTGGCGAACCCCGTTGCCGAGAGCGCGGCGTGACGCGCCCACTTGCGATCAGCCGCCGTGACGATGAGGCGCGTAGCCCGCATGTCGAACGCTTCGGCGAACGTATCTTCGATCGCCACACCATCGATGGAGAGCTCGCTCATGTTGCCCGGCATCGATGAACCAGGAGGTCGCGCGCCCGGCCGAGGCTGCGTACTTCATCGTCACCGATCTTAAAGCTCGCCATGGATAGCGTCTGATAGCGCGCGAAGTAATCGTCGAGCTCGCGCTCGATGCCGCGGTCGAACTCCGGCTTGACCGTATGGATGCTGCCGAATGACACGGCTTTGAGCTCGCCGCGCTCCGCCACCAGACGGCCGTCTTTGAATACGTAGCGGGGCGCGCGAAACATCGCCTCGACGTCCGCCTGCGGCTCGTAGATGACCACGTCGGCGGCGGCGCCGCATCCCAGATGTCCGCGATCTTCCAGCCCGAGGATGCGCGCGGGTCCCGCACGCGTCATGATCGCGATCTCGTACAGCGAGTATTCGCGGGAGATATCCTTCAACGCCGATTGCGCGGCGGCATCGGGCTGGATCGTGGCGAGTGCATCATTGCGGAAGCTGCGATCGGTGAGCAATCTGATGAGATGCGGGTAGCTGGTGAACGGGCCGCCATTGGGATGATCAGTCGTGAGAAAGACGCGCCAGGGGTCCTTGATGAGCAGAAACAGCTCGAGTCCGATCGCCCACTGCAGTGCGTTGACGAAATTCTGGTCGCGATATTTGAACGGCACCACGCCGCAGCCCGCATCGCACTCGATATCCATCAACGCCCATTTGCGCGGGTTGGCCAGCCCGCTGTTGCGATACTGCGCCATGGTGTCGCCCGAAGCCGTGACGGTCTGCCCGAATACCACCTGGCCTACATCGATGGATACATTCTGCGCTGCATCGACCGCCTCGGCGATGCGCTGCGCAGCCGACGAAAACTTGTGATCGCCTGCGGTGCCATAGCTGTGGAACTGCACGTGGGTGAGGTGTATGGGCCGGCCTTCGGCAGCGGCGATGGTGGCCAGCGTACTGTCGATGTTGCCGGGCACGCCCAGGTTGCTGCAATGGACGTGAAGCGGATGCGGCACGCCGAGCTCGTGGACCGCGCGCGTCAGTGCGGTGATGATCTGACGCGGCGAAATGCGGTAGTGCGGATGCAGATCGTCCACGTCCAGCTTGCGCTGGTTGAACTTGAATGCACTGATGCCGCCGGCATTGACCACCTTGATCGCCATCGCCTGCGTCGCGTGCAGCGTCCAGGCGACGTAGTCGTTGATCCGCTTCTGCGGCGCACCGCCGGCGAGCAGGCGCAGCAGGAAATCGTCGTTGCCGAGCAGCGCATAGGCGCCCCGATCGACGAGCGGCGTGTCGCCCATCTCCATGTGTGCCTGGCGAGCGTTGGAGGGCAGCATCGCCGGTTCGAAGCACGCGCTGTAGCCCATGGCGGCGTAACGGTACCCGGCCGCGAGGGTCGACGGCGCCGCGCCGCCGAAGCACGCTTCGGTCACATCGGAGGCGGGAAGCAGATCGCGAGTGTCGATCTCGGGCAGCAGCGCACGCGAGAGATTGACTTTGCCGCCACCGATGTGTGTGTGCAGGTCGATCGCGCCGGCCATGGCGATCATGCCGCTCACATCGAAGGTCTGCTCGATGCGCTCGCCTGCACCGGGCGCGTCTACCAGCCGTCCGTCGCGCATATAGAGATCGCGCACCACCTGGTTGACCTGGTGAGCAGGGTCGATGACTTTGGCGCCGGCGAGCTTGATGATCATCGCGCCTCCAGCCGCTCGGTGAGGGCTGCGAGTGTGTCGGCCACCGAAGGCAGGGCGCTATTGCGCAGGCGATGCAGGTACAGGCTGACGACCTTATCCGTGCGCAGCAACGCGCCGGACGCATCGACGCCCGGTGTCGCCACCGGAATGAAGACCTGTGGTGGAGTTGCCAGTTGCATATCGGCGCGGCCCAGCACGATAGTGGGTCCCAGGTACTGTGGCGCCGTCAACTCCGCACTCAAGCTGGAGATCCACAGTAGACAGTCGGCTTCGCCGCGCGCCAGCACTGTGGGCATGGCGTAGCGGTGCGGATCGAAGTCGACGCGCCGGTTGGCGTGGCTCGCCGGAAACGCTGCGCCGCTTTGCCAGGTATGGACGGCGTTGGCGCTGAGATCGCCGTTGCTCCCGGCGAGCGGCAGCGCTGCGAAACGTCCACTGCGATTGAGCGTGCGCAGCAGACGCGAGAGCGCCTGCAGCGCGAGCTCTGCGTGCGGTATCTCGAGATCGGGCGCCGCCCATACCACGGTGCCGTACTTCGCGGCACACATCCAGTCGATGCATTGATGCAAAAGTGCGGCGTCCACGCCGACCAGGCGCGCAACATCCACCGGCGTGCCGGCGGCGAGCGCGCTCAGCATGGACAACAGCTCGGGCAGCAGTGCGATCGGCGCCTTCAACATGAGACGTTCACAGCGCTGAGGCAGGGCATGGGCGGCCGCGGCCGCCGGCTCATCGAGCAGGATGATGCGACGTGCGAGCGGTGTTCCGAAGAGCCCAGGATCCGGCTCGATCGCGCGCTCGATGAAGCGTGGAAAGCGCGTATGCCAGCCATCTCCGATCAGCACCAGCAGGTCGGTGCGATTCTTGACTTCGGACAAGGTGGTGGTGATCCAGCCGGCCTCCTGCAACACATGGAGGTTGCGATATTTCACCAGGCTTACAGCGTGGTCCATCACCGCACCGATGCGTCGCGCAAGCGTGAGCGCTGCCCGCATGCCTTCGATGTCCATTGCGAGACCTCCGATCGCGGGCCGGCGTGAATGGCGCAGCATCCGCGCGGCGGCATCGAGTGCGGCGGAAGAGCTGACGCTCTGGCCGTTTATCCCGCTCGCTGCAAGCGCCACTGGTGCGGTGCTCAGATTCGCGAAGGCCGCGCGGCTGCGCTCGCATGCACCGTGCACCGGACGCAGGGTGTCGCCTTCGAGCTCCACCAGGAGATCGTCGCAGAGCAAACCGCAAAATGGGCAGGTGGCAATGGGCATGGGATAGCTGAACAGTGTGGCGCTGCCAGGAACCGCTTCGCGCACCATCGATTCGT
>JBGQKF010000343.1:0-5111 GCA_041499435.1 Gammaproteobacteria bacterium | reverse complement strand
TGTGATCAGCATGAAGAGCACGCATCATCTGTACAAGATGGTCAACGGCCGCCCGCTGGTGCGCCCGGAGTGGTATTTCGATGTCGCTGTGCAGGGCGAGGGTATTACCGACGTCACCACGCACCTGGTCGATCTGGCGCAGTGGATGATGAGCAGTGAGCCGTTCGAGTTTGCGCGCGATGTCGAGCTCGTGTCTGCACGGCAGTGGCCCACGCGCGTGCCGCTGCAGACCTATTCGCAGATCACCGGGCTGCAGCAGTTCAATGAGGCGGTGCGCGACCATGTCGAAGGCGGCGCGCTTGCGTATCTGTGCAATGCTGCGATCTCCTATCGGTTGCGCGGTATGCCGGTTCAGATCGAATCGGTGTGGGCGCTGGAAAGTCCCAAGGGCGGCGGCGATCTGCACTGTTGCATCGCGCGTGGCGAGAAGGCCGATCTGATCATCGACCAGAGCGCCGCGACGCAGTTCGTGCCGGAGCTGTTTGTGCACCCCACTGTCGCGGACGAGCGTTACGGGATCGCGCTGGGTCAGGCGGTGGCATCGCTGCAACCCACCTTCCCGGGAATCGCGGTAGACCTGGCCGACGCCGGTGCATTCCACGTTCGCATTCCGCGGACGCTGCGCACGACGCACGAACAGCATTTCGCCGCCGTGCTCGACCAGTTCCTGTCGTTGGTAGCAGGCGGCGAAGTGCCGCGCAATCTCGTCCCCGATCTGCTGTGCAAGTACACGTTGCTCGCGGGAGCGGTGGAGCTTGCGCGTCGCAGCGTGGGATGATTTCCGACCCGACCGCGGCCCGTTACGACAGATGAGCAGCGACGACAGCCGGGCAGCCTGGATGGAATGGGTGCGCACGTTGCAGGCGATCAGTCAGACCGGGTTGCACTACGCGCAGACTCCCTACGACACACAGCGCTACCGCGCTATCGGTGAGCTCGCAGCAGCCATGCTCGCCCGGCATAGCACGCTCGACCCCGTGCAGATCCTGGCGTTCCAGGCCGCCGAATTCGGCTACGCCACGCCTAAGGTGGACGTGCGCGGCATCGTATTTCGCGACGATCGTATTCTCCTCATACGTGAGATCCTCGACGCGGGTCGCTGGACCGTCCCCGGGGGATGGGCGGACGTGAACGAGACGCCCGCCGAAGCGGTGGTGCGCGAGGTCTGGGAAGAATCCGGGTACGAGACGCGCGCGCGCAAGTTACTGGCGGTCTATGATCGCGAGAAGCAGGGGCATGTGCCGTCGTTTCCGTTCCACGTGTATAAGCTGTTTTTCCTGTGCGAGCTGATCGGCGGGGAAGCGCGCCCGAACGAAGAGGCGAGCGAGATCGAGTTCTTCGCCCGCGACGCCCTGCCCGAGCTGTCCGTGTCGAGAGTCACACGGCGGCAGATCGATCATTTCTTCGAGCTGCGGGAACGGCCAGATGCGCCGACGGAATTTGATTGACCTGTGGTGAAGCGTGAAGGAGGTGAAGGAGGTGAAGGAGGTGAAAAGGTGAAGAGGTGAACTTAGAGGTCACGTGCTCTTGCTCCCTCCCTTGCGAAGCGGGGGAGGGCTGGGGTGGGGGCAGACAAATCACGAATCACGATTCACCATCACGAGAGCCAATCATGTTCGCTCCACCGAAGGGCATCGAAACCACCGTCTTCGCGAAACTCCCGGAAGAGCTCAAATGGCGTGGCGGCCCACATGAGTGGGTCGAGGGACAGCCGCAGGGGATGCCGAGCCGCTCTTTGCTGGAAGGGCCCTCCTTCGATCGCGACGGCAGCTTCTACTGCGTCGACGTCATCACCGGCCGGATCTACAAGCTCACCCGCGAGGGGCGCTTCGACATCCTGGCCGAGTACGACGGCTGGCCGAACGGGCTCAAGATCCACCGGGACGGTCGCATCTTCATTGCCGATTACAAGAACGGCGTCATGCTGCTCGATCCGGTGAACGGTAAGGTCACGCCGTACCTGGTGCGCGCCAATCTCGAACGGTTCAAGGCGATCAACGATTTGTTCTTCGCCGCGAACGGCGATCTGTACTTCACGGACCAGGGTCTCACCGGCCTGCACGATGCTACCGGCCGCGTCTTTCGCGTACGCGCGAACGGTCAGATCACCTGCCTGGTCGACAACGTGCCGAGTCCCAACGGTCTGGTGATGAATCGCGACGAGACCATCCTCTATGTCGCGGTGACGCGCGGCAACTGCATCTGGCGCATTCCCTTCACGCGCGGTGGGGATGTCGCGAAGGTCGGTTTGTACATTCAGATGTCCGGAGGCGGCGGGCCCGACGGCCTGGCGCTCGACGATCAGGGGCGGCTCGCGATCGCGCACGTCGGCATGGGCAGCGTGTGGGTGTTCGATGCGCATGGCGAGCCGGTGTATCGCATCAAGTCCTGCGCCGGCATGGCGACCACCAACGTGGCATTCGGCGGCCCGGACAACAAGACGCTCTACATCACGGAGTCCGAGAGCGGCTCGATCCTCACCGCTGAGCTCGATGTCGCCGGGAAGCCGATGTATTCGCACTGTTAGTGAAGGAAAGCAAGCATGCGTCCGCTCGAAGGCGTCACCGTTGTCGCGCTCGAACATGTGATCGCCGGGCCATTTTGTACACGCCAGCTTGCCGACCTCGGCGCGCGGATCATCAAGATCGAGCGGCCAGGGGTCGGCGATCCGGCACGTGCCTACGACGATCGAGTGCGCGGCATGTCTTCGCACTTCGTGTGGACCAACCGCTCCAAGGAGAGCATCACGCTCGATCTCAAGCACGATGCGGCGCGCAAGATCGTGCACAAGCTGCTGGAGAAGGCGGACGTGCTGGTGCAGAACCTCGCTCCGGGCGCAGCCGCGCGCATGGGATTCTCCTACGACCAGCTCAAAGAGGTGTACCCGCGCCTGATCGTGTGCGATATCTCGGGCTACGGAGCCGATGGACCGTATCGCGACAAGAAAGCATACGATCTGCTGATTCAGAGCGAGTCCGGTCTGCTGTCGGTGACCGGCACGCCGGAAACACCATCGAAAGCGGGCTGCTCGATCGTCGACATCGCTTCCGGCATGTATGCGTACAGCAATATCCTGGCGGCGCTGATTCAGCGTGGCAAGACCGGCAAAGGGTCCCGCATCGATGTGTCGATGCTGGAGAGCATGGCCGAGTGGATGAGCTTTCCGCTCTACTACGCCTACGACGGAGCGCAACCACCGGTACGCGCGGGAGCCTCGCACGCGACCATCTATCCGTACGGACCTTTTCCGGCCGGCGACGGCAAATTCGTCATGCTCGGTCTGCAGAACGAGCGCGAGTGGGCGATGTTCTGCGACAAGGTTCTCGAGCAGCCCGCGCTCAAGACCGAGGAGCGATTCTCTTCGGGGCCGCGCCGCTCCATCGCGCGGAAGGAGCTCTATCTCATCATCGCCGAGGCGTTCTCGAAGCTGGCCGCCGAGCAAATCGTCGAGCGTCTCGACCAGGCGCAGATCGGCAACGCTCGCATGAACGACATGCACGAGGTCTGGGATCACGCGCAACTGCGCGCGCGTGAGCGCTGGGTGGACATCGACTCGCCCGCCGGCAAGCTCAAAGCAATGCTGCCGCCCGGCGTGCCGGAAAGCTTCGAGCCGCGCATGGATCCAATTCCTGCGATCGGGCAGCACACCGATGCAATCCTCGGCGAGCTGGGCTACGACCCGGTTGCGATCGCGAAGCTGCGTGCCGAGAACGTGATATGAGTCGCGCGGTCGCGCGATCCTACCCACACGGATAACACGAATAAGGAGGAGAGATGGCACTGCTTAACAACAAGGTCGCGATCGTGACGGGCGCGGCGAGCGGCTTCGGGGCCGAGATCTCGCGTCTGTACGTCGCTGAAGGTGCGAAGGTCGCAGTCGCGGATCTGAACGAGGCGGGTGCCAAAGCCGTCGCTGGTGAGCTGGGTGGCAATGCGATCGCAGTGAAGTGCGACGTAGCCAAACGCGAGGACATCGAAAATCTGGTCGCGGCGACCCTGAAGCAATTCGGCACCGTCGACATCGTTGTCAACAATGCCGGTTACACGCACAAGAATCAGCCGATGCTCGACGTCGACGAGGCAACGTTCGAGCGCTGCTTCGACGTCAACGTCAAGGCGATCTATCTGATGTATCTCGCCTCGGATTTGGCGGATTTCATCACCGGAATCGAGCTGCCGGTCGACGGCGGTCGGGCGATCTGAGAACGGAGTCATCGCATGAATCGAGGGGTCTGGGACGGCGCACGCAAGCGCATCTACATGCACGAGGTCGGCACCCGCGACGGGCTGCAGATCGAGGCGGCGTTCGTGTCGACCGAGGACAAGGTCGCGCTGGTCGACGCGTTGTCCGAGGCCGGACTGGCGAAGATTGAAGTGACCGCATTCGTTTCGCCGCACGCGATCCCCGCGCTGCGCGATGCCGACGAGGTGCTGCGGCGGATCAAGCGGAACCCCGCGGTCTGTTATACCGCCCTGGTCCCCAACGTTCGCGGGGCCGAGCGCGCGGTGGACGCGCAGGTCGACGAGATGAACCTGGTGATGTCGGCAAGCGAGACGCACAACCTCACTAACCTGCGTATGACGCGCGAGCAATCGTTCGCAGCGCTGTCCGCCGTGATCGCCCTGGCGCGCGATGCCGCAGTAGCCGTCAATGCGTCGCTGTCGTGCTCGTTCGGTTGCCCCATGGAAGGCGACGTGCCGGACGCGGTTGTGCTGGATTGGGCGGCGCGGTTCGTCGATCTCGGCGTGTGCGGAGTATCGTTGTGCGACACCACGGGGATGGCGCATCCGCGGCAGGTTGCGGCGATGACAACGGCGTTCCGCGAACGATTTCCGGATACGCAGCTCACCCTGCATTTCCACAACACGCGCGGAATGGGGCTCGCGAATATCCTCGCTGGCATCGACGCCGGCGCCGATCGGTTCGATGCGGCGATCGGTGGGCTGGGCGGGTGCCCTTATGCACCCGGCGCGAGCGGCAACGTGTGCAGTGAAGAGATCGTACACGCGCTGGAATTGATGGGATACGACACGGGCGTCGATCTGTCCCGGCTGATTGCAGCGTCCAGACGGCTGCCCGCACTGGTGGGTCACGACGTGCCGAGCCAGAT
>JBGQKF010000342.1:0-5116 GCA_041499435.1 Gammaproteobacteria bacterium | reverse complement strand
TCTCCATCGAAATCAATGCGGGCTCGACCATCGGAGCCGCCGGCAGCGCAGCCTCGTCTAGCAACACCACCCTCCAATCCGGAACGAGGATGTTTGCGTGGTCCCGCCCGTGGGGCGCGCACAGATACAATCTACCGCCTTCCGGCACGCCAGAGGCCGACGCTTCCTGCTTCAGCAACGTCGGCAGCAGTTCGGGCAGCGGCCCATCCGTCCGCCGGCTGCGCACGGCACGCCATCCCGCGCTACCGCGAAAGGCGAACGTCAGGCGCCCTGCCTCCACGTTTGCGAGGCAGAAATCACGTTTCCTGAGCGCGTGACGATGGCGGTTGATGCAGTCGGCTAATGCTGGAACAACGGCCTCCAGGGAGGCGCCCACGTGTGCGACCGCATTCTGGATCGCTGCGAGCAGCTCGCGATCGATGGCGCTCGCAAACGCCGGTTGTCCAGCCGGCTGTTCGTCGAGGCAGACCTCCCAGCCGTCGACCAGCGCGCCGTACACCTCGCGAAACGCGAGGCGGGCAAACGCCAGCCGGTCCGCGTCGCGTACCAGATTCTCACTCCAGGGCACGAGGACGTAGCGCACGAAATGGCTGGATATCACCACTTCCACGCTCGCGCCGTTCTGGCGCGCGCGGCTCAGCATGCCGCCCAGCGCATCCACGCCGGCGCGCCAGAGCGCCGACGGTTCCGCCGCTTCGTCCTGGTCGACTCCCACGCTTTGCAGCGGCTGCAGGCGCGTGCCGTTGAAAGGGTGCTTTCGGGCAAGCGTTACGCTACCGGGACGCAGATCCGCTCGCAGCCGACCCCGCGACAGGAAGCTAAGCGACCAGCGTGACACGGTTGATCTCCTGTAAGGTGCTTTCGCCCGCTTTCACCACCTCGAGCGCCGCTTCGCGCAGAAAGCGCGTCCCCAGCCGGCGCGCTGCTTCCTTCACGCGACGGATCGGCTCGCGGCTGACGATCAGCTCGCGGATCTCGTCGTTCAGCACCAGGATCTCGGAAATGGCCTTGCGGCCACGAAAGCCGGTCCCGCGGCAATGCCCGCACCCCCGGCCCGCACGAAAGTGCCAGCCTGCCACCTGCTCCTCAGATAACGCCGACTCGACCAGCATGGCATGCTCCACAGCGGTGTCGTGCGTGCAATACGTGCAGTTCACGCGCACCAGGCGCTGTGCGGCAATGCCATTCAGCGCAGACACGAAGTTGTACGGATCGACGCCCATATGCATGAAGCGGCCGATCACGTCGAACACATTGTTGGCGTGCACCGTGGTGAACACCAGGTGCCCGGTGAGCGCCGCCTGTACCGCGATCTGCGCCGTTTCCGGGTCACGAATCTCGCCTACCATGATCTTGTCCGGGTCGTGGCGCAAAATCGAGCGCAGCCCGCGTGCAAAGGTGAGGCCCTTCTTTTCGTTCACGGGTATCTGCAGCACGCCGGGCAGCTGATACTCCACCGGGTCTTCGATGGTAATCAGCTTGTCGGAACCGCGGTTGATCTCCGAGATGGCGGCGTAGAGCGTGGTGGTCTTTCCGCTGCCGGTCGGTCCAGTCACGAGCAACATTCCGTAGGGCTCGCTGGATAGACGCCTCAGCACGAACGCGGACTGATCATCGAAACCCAGCGCATCGAGGCTGAGACCCTTGACGTGATCGGTCAGGCTCTGCTTGTCGAGGATACGCAGCACCGCATCTTCGCCGAAGATGCTCGGCATCACCGACACGCGGAAGTCGATCTCGCGCCCTTGCGCCAGCACCTTGAAGCGGCCGTCCTGTGGAATACGCCGCTCTGCAATGTCGAGCTCGGCCATCACCTTGATGCGCGAGATCACCTGCTCGGCCATATCGAGCCCGCTCGCCGTACCCATTACGCTCAGCACACCGTCGAGACGGTACTTGATCACCAGCTGAGTGGCGGTGGTTTCGAGGTGGATATCGCTGGCGCCGGCCTTGAGCGCATCGTAGAGCGTCGAATGCACCAGCTTCACCACCGGGCTTTGCGCTTCGCTGATGGTCTTCAGCGACAGCTCTTCGAGGCGGCTGCGACTGCCCTCCTCATGCGCCGCTTCCGGCCGCAGCGAATCCATGGCGCGCATGGTTTCGCCATAGCGCGCCAGATACGCGGAGAGATCCGCCGAATGCGCCAGGCGCCATTCCATCGACGCCGGCGCGCGCTCTTCCGCCCATGGCCGCAGGTTCGGATCGAACGGGTCGCTGAATGCCATCACCAGCTCGCCGTGCAGCGTGCGCGTCAGCACGCAGCCATGCGCGAGTCCGTCGGTATAGGGTAGCAGGTCGAACGCCGGTTCCAGACCATCGAGCTGATCCATCGCGCAGATGGCATAGCCTAAAGTAGCGCCGAGCGCGGCGACGAACACTTCTGCCTCCAGCCCGCTCTGCTCTTGCAGTAGCTCGATTGCACGCTTGCCGCTCGCCGGCGCTGCAGTGCGCGCACGTGCAATCTCCTCGGGCAGGATCAGCGGGGCGGAATCGAGCTCTCTCGGGTTCAACGCACGCTCCCAGCCAGCTCGAAGATGGGGAAATACATGAGCACAACGATGCCGCCGATCACCACACCGATGACCGCCATGAGCAGCGGCTCGAACGTGCGCGTGAAGCGTTCCACCCAGCGCGCCAGCTCTTCCTCATGAAACGCGGCAGCCCGCTCCAGCATATCGCCCATCATGCCGGTGCGCTCACCTACACGGAGCATGCGCAGCGAAACCGGTGTGGTCAGCGATTGCGTATCCAGCGAGACCGACATCGGCTGACCTTCGCGGATGCTGCGTGTGGCTGCGGCCAGCCGCTGTCGCAGTTCCTCGTCCAGCAGCCCGGAAACCATGGTCATCGCCTGAGTGACCGGCGTGCCCCCGGCGAGCAGCATCCCTGTCGTGCGATAGAAGCGGGTGAGTTGATACACGCGCACGCGCTCACCGATGGCGGGAATGCGCATTACTTGCCGGCTCAGGAACTGCTTCGCGGACGGCTGGCGCAACCAGAAGATCAACCCGGCGATGCCCCCTGCCAGCGCTGCCAGCAGCAGACCGCCGCGCGCTTCGACGAAGCTGCCCCAGGCAATCAGCATCTTGGTAAGCCAGGGCAGGTTGCCGCCGATGTCTTCGTAGATACGCGAGAAGCGTGGAACCACATATCCCAGCAGAAACAGGCATACCAGCCCGCCTACGATCAGCAGAATCGCAGGATAGATCGACGCGCTGATCAGATGCTTTTTTACCGAATCGAGCTGCGTCTGATAGGCGACATAGCGCGACAGGGCTTCAGACAGGCTGCCCGTGCGCTCGCTGGCGCGGACGGTAGCGACATACAAGTCCGGGAACGCCTGTGGGAATGCCTGCAGCGCGCTGGAGAAAGACTGACCCTGCTTGAGACGCTCGGTGAGCCCGAGCAGGACACCGATCGCCGGACCGCGGGACTCTTTCTCGGCCAGCGTTTCGAGCGCCTCGAGCAGGCTGATGCCAGAGCGCAGCAACGCCAGCAGCTCCTGGGTAAACAGCACCAGCGGAAAGCGCGCGGAGCCGACCGATTGCGGCCATGCGAGCGCTCGTGCCGGACGCACCGACAGGACCAGGTAGCCTTGCGATTGCGCCTGCTCGTTGGCGTCTCGATCGTCACGCGCGTCGAGCGATAGTGAGACGACCGCCCCGCCATTGCGGACCGCTTTGATTTGATAGCGCATGCGCGGCGCCAGCGGCGAGGCTAGCGCCCTCCTCCGGTTGCGCAGCCGTTCAGGCCACCAGCCTCGGCAGTGGCGCTGAACCGTCGCCCCAAGCCTACGCCGCTAGCGCTCGGCGGTCGAATCTTCGCCAGCATCCTCGCTTCTCAATAGTTCGTGACATCCGCATCCTCTCCGGTCCCGCCGGGCTGCCCGTCCTTGCCGAGCGAGATCAGATCGAGCTCCCCATGCTCCCCCGGTGATTTGTACAGATAAGGCCGGTCCCAAGGGTCGTTGGGCACCGCCTTGCGCAAATACGGTCCGGCCCACTTCGGCTCGTTGTTGGGGCGAGTGACCAAGGCCGCCAAACCCTGTTCTGTGGTCGGATAATGCCCCGTGTCCAGCCGGTACTGGTCGAGCGCTTTCTCGAACGAGTCGATCTGCGCCCGGGCAACCTGAATCTTCGATTTACCCTCTTGCGCGAAATAGCGGGGCGCCACGTAGCCGGCGAGCAGGCCAATGATTACGATCACCACCAGCAGTTCGAGCAGGGTGAAACCGTGTCGGAAATTTCGAGGCATGTGCGCCGAGCCTTCTTGTTGCGTCGAACTCTGCCCGACTTTGCCGGGCGCCGCGGCATAAAGCTGAGCAGAGCGCTGTCTAGTATACCTACGGGTCCGCCGAGCCCGTGGATGTGAGCTTCGGCTCGTACAACGTGCGCCCAAGCTTAGCGAGCCTATGTAACACCGGCGTTTCAGTGCGTCAAGCAGCCTCTCCAGTACCAAAGTCCATCCCCCTGCAGTGCGGCGACCATAAGCACATCCTGTACCTTAACCGAGATGACCAAGGTACTACTAGTACGGTGAAAAACCCATGACGATGTGCAACTTTGTTCGCAGCCCGACACTGGCGACATCCGGACATCGATCCATGGGCGAAAAATACCGAGCACGCGCGAAATACGAGTCGCTGATAATTTCACTTGGTCATGGCGGCCGATCGCCTGGGCCGGGTCTTCACCTCCGCGACGCTGACTAACGACGTTCGGCGTCGGCGTCGTCTCTACAGCAGGATGCGCCCCTGAACCGCGACGTATCGGCGTGTGTTACAGAACCTCGGACGGGATACAGCGTCGAAGTAAACGCTTAGGGCCCAAGCCTCGAGATGGAGTATCGCAGTGCTGAACTTCGTATCGATACCGAAGGGTGACAGCGAGTAGCGGAAATGCCTATGGAATCTCTCGTGGCTAGCGCATAACGCGCTCTGTCTGTACGGGTCTTTCTCTGAAAACTTGGTGCGCAGGGTGACGATGTCGGCGTTTGGCGTCGTGCGCCGCGGAATAAAGTTCATGACGGACGTGTGCGGGCCCTGCTAGAATCGGCCTTACCTTGGATCGAGTCGCACTGAAGAAATTGCTGTCGCATTCGCGTGCTCGAGGCATGC
>JBGQKF010000341.1:0-5122 GCA_041499435.1 Gammaproteobacteria bacterium | reverse complement strand
TAGTCGAACCGCTGCTCAGACTAGCCGGGTACGAGCTCACTTACGTGCCGGATGGACATCTTTGCTGTGGTTCGGCGGGGACTTATTCTCTGCTGCAGACCGAGCTATCGCAGCGCCTGCTCGCCAACAAAACAGGCGCGCTAGAGTCCGGCGGCCCGGACGCAATTGCCACCGCAAACATCGGCTGCCTCGCCCACATCCAGAGCGGGATGCAGGTGCCGGTGCGACATTGGGTGGAGTTGCTTGAAGAACGGGTGAAGGGTGAATCCCCCTCTCCCTAGCCCTCTCCCACCGGGGGAGAGGGAACTGTGGACCCCCTTTCCCCTTTGTGGGAGAGGGTCGGGGTGAGGGGGATCACCCTTCACCCTTCACCGCCAGTGAACTGGCGTACAAGCCTGCATCCTCCGCGACGTTCGCCGCGATTGCGGTCCAGTCCGCATCGCCGCGTCCTCGCGCCACAGCAGATACGAAGCGATCGTGCAACACGCTCGCGAACGGCAACGGCGCAGCGACCTTCTCGGCGGCCGCAAGCACCAGGTCATTGTCCTTGAGGCCCAGCCGCAACGCAAAGCCGACATCTTTCGCACCGCCAGCCACGATCATCGGCGCGTAGTTCTGATAGACCGGACAGGGGAACAGCGCCTTCACGTAGCATTCGGCCATAGCCTGCTTGTCGATGCCGCTCTTCTCGCCCAGGGTAAGCGCTTCTGCAAGGCCTTCCATCACCGCGCTGATCAGAAAATTCCCGGCCACCTTGACGACATTGGCTGCACCGGGATCTTCGCCGAAATCGAAGATGCCCTGTCCGATGGCCTGCAGCAGCGGCTGCACGCGCGGCTTCGCCGCCGTGGCGCCGGCGCAAAGGATCCAGAGCTTCGCCGTCGCTGCAGCGGGAGGACGTCCGAAGACCGGCGCCGCGATGTAATTCGAGCCGCGTTGTGCGTGCCACGACTGCAGCCGTCGCGCAATATCCGGCGACACTGTGGCCATGCACACATGAATGCCGTCCTTTCCCAGGCGATGGCCGAAGCCAGCCGGCCCGATCGTGACCTCTTCAAGTGCACGATCGTCGCCGACCATGGTGAGGACAATCGCGTTTTCCGCGGACACCACATCCTGAGGGAGCTGCGCCACCTGCGCTCCCAGCTCCTGCAGCGGGCGGGCCTTTTCCACGCTGCGGTTGAACACCGTAACGGGGTAGCCCGCCTTGATCAGATTGGCGGCCATCGGCTGGCCCATCAGCCCCAATCCCACGAACCCGATAGTTTCCATGTTCACGCTCCTGCGCGCTCCCCGGGCGATTTGCAGATTGTAACAAGGGCCTCGCACTGCAGTGTGCGGCGAGCACAGCCGTGGAACAACCACGCGCACGCCCTGTCATAGCGCAGGTCACTCTATAATAATGCCGGTCCAACCATAATGCCGGTCCAACTTGAAAAACGGATGCTGACAATGACAACAAAGCTCGTTGCGAGGTTATTTTCGTCTCTCGCGCTCGCGGGGATGAGCGCTGCACTCACGGCCGCTCCCCTCGCCTACGTACCGAACGAAGGCAGTGGCACCATCTCGGTCATCGACACCGATCAGGACGTCGTCATCAGAAACATCAAGGCCGGGTCCAAGCCGCGCGGCATCGCCACCGGCAAGGATAGCAAGTCGCTCTATGTAAGCGATCAGCCGAACAACGCGCTGCTGGTGGTGGACCTCGACCAGCAGCAGGTGGTCGAGAGCATCGACCTCGGTGAATCGCCCGAAGGTGTGGCGATGTCGCCCGACGGCAAGTGGGTCGCCGCCGCAGTGGAGATCAGCAATGCCGTCGCGCTGGTCGATACCGCTACCAAGAAGCGCGCCGCCACCATCAAAGTGGAAGGCAAGAACCCCGAGCACGCGGTGTTCAGCCCCGACGGCAAGTACATCTTCGTGAGCGCCGAGGAGGCCACCCAGGTCGACATCATCGATGTGTCGCAGCAGAAGCAGGTCGCGCACGTCCCGGTTGGCCGCCGCCCGCGCGGTATCGGTTTTCTGCCCGACAGCAGCAAGGCCTATGTGGCGTGCGAGCTCGACAGCACGGTGTACGTTATCGACGTACAGGCCCGCAAAGTGCTGAAGAGCCTCAAAGCCGGAAACTTCTCCAACGGCGTGGCCGTGCGCCCGGACGGCAAGCGCGTGTTCATCTCCAACGGCAAGGACGCTACCGTGTCGGTGATCGACACCGACAGCAACGAAATCATCGCCACCATCCCGGTCGGCAAGCGCCCGTGGAACATGGCGATTACGCCCGACGGTAAGAAGCTCTACGTCGCCACCGGGCGCTCCAACGCCGTGTCGGTGATCGACACGGACTCCAACAAAAAGCTCAAAGAGATTGCGGTGGGCGAGCTACCCTGGGGCGTGGTGATTCACCCGTGAGCACTCACGAGCACAAGGACACGCGTCCTTACTGAAGAGGTCCAGGTCTCGCTACCGCGAAGCCTTGCACATAGTCCACGCCGAGTTCTTTCAGCACCGCGACGGTCGCATCGTCCTCGACCCATTCCGCTATCGTGACCATGCCGGCGGTATGGCCAACGCGATTGATGGCATCCACCATCGCGCGGTTTACCGGCTCGTGCGCGATGTTCACAACCAGCGAGCCGTCGATTTTGAGATAGTCGACAGCGAGGTTGCGCAGATAGCTGAATGACGACATGCCCGCGCCGAAATCGTCCAGCGCGAACGCACAGCCCAGTGCCTTCAGCTCGGCGATGAATTGTCGGGCATGCGTTAGATTGGAAATAGCAGCGGTTTCGGTGAGCTCGAAGCACAGCGTGCCCGGCGGCACGCCGCAGGATGGAATGAGGTCCTGCAGGTAATGCAGCATGCCCTCATGGGTGAGTGACAGCCCCGATAGGTTGATCCCGTAGATCGCTGCGTGGCCGATCTGCTCTGGGCGATTCATCAGCCACTCGACGGTTTTGCGCACCACCCACTGATCGATCCGTGGCATGAGGTTGTAGCGTTCGGCCGCAGGGAGGAATGCGCCTGGCGGGGTGAGGGCACCGTTTTTCTCGCGCAGCCGTATCAGCACTTCGCGATAAACCCGCCGCGGCTCGCTCGATGGGCCCAGAGGCATCACGTCCTGAACGAACAGCTCCAGGCGATCCTCGTCCAGTGCGTCATTGATCCTCGCTACCCAGGTCATCTCCCCGTGGCGGCGCATGAGCTCTTCGTCCTCGACCGTATAGAACTTCACGCGATTGCGTCCGGCCTCCTTCGCCGCATAGCAGGCGGAATCCGCCGCGCTCAACACCTGTGCCAAGGTCTGACCGGAACCTGTGAGCGCGATCACTCCGATGCTCGCGCCGATGCGCAGCACGTGTTCACCCCAGACAAAGCGGAACTCCTGCAACTGGTTGAGCAGTTCACCGGTAATGCGCTCGGCCACCGGGCGCGAGCAATGCTCGAGCAGCAGCCCGAACTCGTCGCCGCCCAACCGCGCGAGCGTGTCCCGTTTGCTCAACGCTGCGTGCAGCAGGTCGGCTACCTGGCGCAGCAACGTATCACCGGCCGAGTGACCGCAGGTGTCATTCACGACCTTGAATTGATCCAGATCGATGTAACAAAGAGCGTGCTCGGAACCGTCGACCGCGGCGCGTTCCAGCGCCTGCTCCACGCGCAGCTCGAACTCGCGCCGGTTGATGAGCCCGGTCAGCCAGTCGTGCGCGGCTTGATGGCGCAGTTCGCGCGCGATCTGGCGCTGGTGCGTGACGTCGCGGAATACCAGCACTGCGCCGACCATCTTGCCGTCGCGGTCGCGAATCGGCGCCGCGGAGTCGGCGACGCCGCGCTCGCTGCCGTCACGGGCGATCAGCGTGACGTTTTCCTCCAGCAGCGTGACGATGCCTTGGCTCAGCACCCGGTGCACGGGATTGGCTGCCGGCTCACGGGTGAATTCCTCCACCAGGCGAAAAATCTCATCCGAGGGCCGCCCCTTCGCATCTGCAGCACGCCAGCCGGTCAGAGTTTCAGCGGCCGGGTTCAAGTCGTTCACGCATCCCCGTGCGTCGGTGGTGATGACCGCATCGCCGATCGAGCGCAATGTCACCTGAGCGAGCTCCTTTTCGGCGAACAGCGCCTGCTCGAACACGCGTTGATCATGGATGTCGGTGGCCGAACCGATCCAGCCAATGAAATGCGCGCTGGCGTCGAACCGAGGCACTCCGCTGAAGATGAACCAGCGGTACGCACCGTCTTTGCGTCGCAGCCGTACCTGCACGCTGAACGGATCACGCTTCTCCGCCGCACGCAGATAACTCGACACGCCCTCCCGCAGGTCTTGCGGATGGACCGTGGCGGTCCATCCATAGCCGAGCTCCTGTTCGCGCGCGCGTCCGCTGAACTCGAGCCAGCGTTGGTTCACGTAGTCGAGCAGACCGTCCGCGTCGGCCGTCCAGATCAGCACCGGAGCGGAGTCCGCCATGCGCCGGAACCGCATCTCGCTCTCACGCAATGCGAGCTCGGACATGCGGCGGCTGGTGATATCGATCATTACGCCGATGGCGCGCAAGGCGTGCCCGGCGTCATCGCGATCGAACCGACAGCGCGCGGATATGCACCGCTCGGTAACGCCATCGGGCCACAGGACGGTGAACTCAGTGTCATAGGTAGACTCGCCTGCGGCCGCACGCTCGAATAGCGCGATCACGCGCTCGCGGTCCTGCGGATGAATCGATTGGCGCCATGACAGCCGGTCGGGGAATTGAAATCCCGCCGGACGCCCAACCATCGGTCCAAACCCGTTGGACCAGCGCGTGCGTCCGGTGGCAAGCTCGACCTCCCAGGTCTCCACACCGGCAATGCTGAGCGCCAGAGACAGCCGATCCTGACTGTCTTGCAGGGCACGGTGGGCACGGGCGAGCCCGGTCAGATCGCGCGAGATGGATTGCAGGCCGATGACCTGTCCGCTGCCATCGCGGATCGATGAGATGGTCGCCGAGACATCGAGCCGCTCGCCGTTCTTTCTGCGACGTTGGGCAGCGACTTCGTACCCCTCGTCGCCTCTCAGAATGCGCTCGTTCATTTCCTGCAGCAGCGCAGCGCCACCCTGCACGAACAGCACTGCAGCATTCTTGCCGATCATTTC
>JBGQKF010000340.1:0-5134 GCA_041499435.1 Gammaproteobacteria bacterium | reverse complement strand
TGCGTTTCGTTTCCGAGCTGCCGAAGACGGTGACGGGGAAGGCGCAGAAATTCGCGATGCGCGAGGCGATGATGCGGGAGCTTGGGGTGGTCGAAGCTCGGACTGCGTAAACCTGCAAACCTCAACACAGAGGCACAGAGGGCACAGAGGGCACAGAGGGCACAGAGAAAGGAAGATTCAGAAATGGATCTCGGAGTTGGCCCCTCTGTTGTACATTGAAGATGCTAGAATTCTCCGTACCCAGTAAGTACATCGAGGAATAGCTGAAATTCGGACGCGTCTTCACCAAATTGTCCCGACTCCTTAGGCGACACCTGGCGTATCTCTATCAGTCTTCTCTGTGTATCTCTGTGCCCTCTGTGCCTCTGTGTTGAGGTTTAGTGTGTCGAGGTTTAGTAAGTGTGAGCGCAGGGTGTATCATTACCCACCTGCCACACCGCTACAGGCGATATGACCCCTACATCGCGCCTCGAAGCCCAGCAACGCGCCGATGAGATCCGCATCTTCGAAGCGGAGCTCAAGCGCTTGCAGCAGGACGGCGTTGTTACGCTCACCGAAGAGCAGCGGCACACCATCGCACAGCATCACGCCGCGCTGCTCGCGCAGTACGCGCAAGCCTTCGACATCGACCGCGACGTCAAGGCCAAGCAGCTTTCGCTCGGCATGCGCATCGCGTCTTTTCTCGGCGCCCTGGCACTCGCCGCCAGCGTGTTCTTTCTGTTTTACCAATTCTGGGGGCTGCTCTCCACTGCAGTACAGGTCACCGTCCTGGTTGCCGCTGCACTGGGATCATTCCTCGCAACGATGTGGGTGCGGAGCAAGGATGCGACCGGCTACTTCACCAAGCTCGCGGCGCTGGTCGCGTTCGCCTGTTTCGTGCTGAACATCGCCATGCTCGGCCAGATCTTCAACATCACCCCGTCCGATAAGGCGCTCATACCGTGGGCGGCATTGGCTTTGCTGTTGGCATACACCTGTGACCTGCGGCTGCTGCTCGCCGCCGGCATCCTCTGTTTCATCGCATTCGTCTCCGCTCGCACCGGGACGTGGAGCGGCATGTACTGGCTCTACTTCGGCCAGCGTCCGGAGAACTTTTTCCCGGCGGCGATTGCGCTGCTGCTGATCCCGCACGTCATCGATCATCGGCGCTTCTCAGGGTTCGCGCCGCTCTACCGCATCTTCGGGCTGCTGACATGGTTCTTTCCGGTGCTGGTGCTCGCCAACTGGGGCGAGCTCAGTTACCTGGATCTCGATCGCGGCATCATCGAGGGCTTGTATCAGGTGATCGGCTTCGCCGGCAGCGCGGCCGCCGTCTGGGTTGGCATCCGTCGTCACTGGCCGGACATGGTCAACACCGGTGTTACCTTGTTCGTAATCCTCCTGTACACCAAGTTCTTCGACTGGTGGTGGGATGCGATGCCGAAGTATCTCTTCTTTCTCGTGCTCGGCTTGACGGCGGTCTTGTTCCTGGTCGTGCTCAAGCGCCTGCGTGGGTTTGGCAGGACAGCAGACGGGGCTCCGGAGTCATGATCAACTGGTCCCGCAGGCGGACTTTGATCGCAGGCACAGCCGTGATCGCGTTGACCAACGCGATCGCCCTGCTCGGCGTTGCCTACAATCGCAGCGGCGAACCGGACAGCGTGCTGCAGCTCACGCAACGGGAGCTGCATCCTGCGTATCACGGCTGGGGCGTGCACGACAATAGCGGTATGGCGCTCAGGCTCGACTGGCGGCTGATCACTGCTGAACGACTCGACATCAACGACGTGACATTCGAGTACAGCGGCTACGGCGGTGCGCCGAGCTGGCTCGACAAAGCGAAGCTGCACGAGCTGGGCTTCGACCTGTCGCGGTTGGAAGATACCGAACGCGGGCATCGCTTTTACGCCAGGCAACTTCCGCAGCCGGCTCTGCTGGTGCTCGAGTACGACGGTGCCGCCTATCAGCGCTCCCTGGAACTTGTGCGCGGGCATGCCGAGCGTGAAGAGGCTTTGCGCATAGGCAATCCGGGGAAGAAGGAGTTCGAGGAGCGTGCCCGCCATGCGCGGGAACTTCTCCAACGCGAAGAGCAAAGCAACAGCCGCCTCTTCGTCATCGATGCCGGCCGCGACGCAATCGCTCTCCGCGCGAAATATCCGGATCGCTCGCGGTATGCCATCGTGTGGGGACGCCTACGCCTCTCTGTGTCCTTCGACAAGCGCGAGCCCAAAGTGAGCGCCTATGTAAGCGAGGTCGAGCCGAGTGAGATCAACATCCCGAAAGCGCAACGCAGCGCTTTCCAGGACAAAACGGGAGTCAGCACGCTATATCCAACGGGGAGCTTTGACGTGACGCTGGCGATCGGCAAGCGGTTAGAGCCGTGGATCGTGAGTGCGTCGCGAGGCGCTGCCCGGTAGGCGGCCGCCGCTCGACAATCACGCGCTCGCTTCTCCGGCGAGCGCGCGCAGGCGCTGAGCGAACTCAGGTCCGCGGGCGTCGTCTTCATGCTTGAAGTAGATATGCGTCTGCGCGCAGTCGAGTGCCCGCAGGCGCGCGAGCCACGCGTTGAGCTCGACATCGGTGTACTCGGTCTTGCGCAGCCGGGCATAGCCAAAATCCGCGGTCGCGACCACTGGCGTGGAGTCCGCCTCGTCCGTCTCCGTGACTGCGAGCGCGCATCGGCGCGCCGACAGCAATGCGTAGACTGCGGAATCGAACCACGAGGCGTGTCGGAACTCGAAGGCCACCTAAACGCCTGCAGGCAGCAGCGCGAGGAAATCAGCGAGACGCTCGTCATCGCGCTTGAAGTTGGGCGGGAGCTGGAACAGCAGCGGACCTCTGCGGCCAGCGAGTATGCTGGTGACGTCCAGAAAGCGCGCAACGTCCTCGTTGACCTCCTTCAGCCGCTTATCGTGCGTAATTCTGCGCGGCGCCTTGATCGCGAAGTGGAATTGCGGCGGGACTTGCTGCGCCCAGGCTTCCATCACCGAAGGGGTCGGCATCCGATAGAAGGTGTTGTTGATCTCGACTGTGGGAAAACGCTTGGCATAATAGGTGAGCATCTGCTTGGCCGGTAGGCGTTTTGGGTAGAACTTGTTTTTCTAGGTTGTGTAGCTGTAGCCGTTGGTCTCGATCGAGAGTCGCATCGCTCAAGGCTTCAAGATCCGGCGATAGAACACTAGCAGCAGCAGGTACGCCGCGTACGCCAGAAACCCGAATGCCACGGCAGCCAGCAGCCAATCGCCATATGGCCGGCGTTCCAACGCGAGCAGTGCACCGCCCAGCCCGCGCGCTTCCCGTGCGTCGCTGTGGATGGCAGCGGAGATTAGAAATAGACCAATGATGCCGAAGACTATTGCGCGCGCAGTGTGACCAATCTGTCCGCAACGCAGGACGAAGGTTCGCATCGTCACGCTCATCTCTTCCAGCTTGAGCTTGTCGGCGAAGCTGCCGCGGAACACGACGTACAGCTCATGCAAGGCGAGGGCGATCACCGCGGCACCGGCGGCTGCGACGAGCCAGGGACCGTATGGCTCGGACAGCAGCAGCGCAGTCCAGCTTTTGGCTTGCTGATCGTCGCTGGGTGGTGCGCGTAGACCGAGGAAGATGCGCAGCGCAGAGTATGAAAGCCCCGCGTAGATGAACCCGGTACCGGCCTTGCCGAGTCGCACGACCAAGGCTCTTGCATCGTCACCGCGGTGATCGGCATCCAGAAACGCCTGCGCAAAGCGCCACATTGCATAGGCCGCAAGGCCGGCACCGAGAATACCGAGCAGTACACGACCGAACGGCTGTGAGAGGATGGCCATGAACGCGCCGCGTGAGCCGGTGGCTCGCCCGCCGCTATGTGCCGCTGCCAGCAAAGCCATGATGCCGATCACGCCGTACACCGTCGCTTTGGCGAGGTAGCCGAACTTCGCCGTGGCGACGATCCAGCGGCGCGTCGGCGCCGTGGCGGCCGGCGCGCCTGCCGTAGCAAACGATCTCGAGGTTGCCATATGCATGCTTTTGGCAGCGGTAGACGATCGAGGTTCATCGCTGGCGCCGGGCAGCATCTTGGGAAAGCTCGTTGTGCTGGCTCTGCGAGTTGAGCGTACCATGCGTTGAGGCCGCATCACCTCGTGTCGCGCGGCCGCCGATTGCCGTTCCTATTATTTGCAGCCTATGTACTCACCCTCGCAATTCGAAGAGACGCGCATCGAAGTGCTTCATGGACTGATCCGCGATCACCCGCTCGCCACGCTGATCACATACGGGCCAGATGGCTTGGAGGCGAACCATATTCCCTTCGAGATCCATCCCGATCCCGCCCCGTTCGGAACGCTGCGCGCACACGTCGCGCGTGCCAATACGGTATGGCGCGACTTCTGCGCGGACACGGGCGCACTCGTCGTGTTCCAGGGGCCGAGCGCCTACATCACGCCATCCTGGTACGCCGCTAAGCGCGAAACCGGAAAGGTAGTACCGACGTACAACTATGCCGTGGTGCATGCATCCGGGTCGATGCGGGCGATCGAGGATCGCGACTGGCTGCGTGCGCTGGTCGAGCGGCTGACCAATCGCTTCGAGGCTGCGCGCACGCAGCCCTGGCATGTCGCAGACGCACCCCCCGACTTCGTCGAAAATCTGCTCGGCGCCATCGTCGGTCTCGAGATCCCGGTTGCCCGGCTGGTGGGCAAATGGAAGATGAGCCAGAACCGTCCTGCTACCGATATCGACGGTATCGTTCAAGGGTTGCGCGAGAGGGGTGAGGACAATGTCGCCGCTGTCGGGAAGCTGGTTGACGAGCGCAATGCGCGCTAGCGCATAGGAGCGCGATGAAAGCCTGGCGCCTTTACAGCACAGGGCGACTCGAGCTCGACGACATGCCGGTCCCGGGCGCCAAGCCGGGCGTCGTCGTGGTACGCATGCAAGCAGCGCCGGTCTTGAGCTACATGCGCAAGGTGATCGACGGGTCGCTCAAGTATGCGATGCCCCCGCTGCCGTTCATTCCCGGGACCAATGGAACGGGCATCGTCGAATCGGTCGGGCCCGGTGTGTATCACGTGCAGCCAGGCCAGCGCGTGAGCCTGAACCCGCACTATGCCGCGGACGAGCGGGTATCGGAGCCGGCGCAGGTCCTGATCGGACTCACTGCCATGGGGTCGGCGCGCTT
>JBGQKF010000339.1:0-5142 GCA_041499435.1 Gammaproteobacteria bacterium | reverse complement strand
TGCTGGATCAGTCCCGAATTAAAGACCTGCGCACCAACGTCGAGATCGGCAATACGCAGGGCGTGCTCGATGGCGATCTGGATGAGTTCATCACCGCGAGCCTGAAGCAAGGCGTGTAATGCGTGGAACAGGTGAAGAGGTGAACAGGTGAAGAGGTGAACAGGTGAAAAAGGTGAAGAGGTGAATACGAGAGCGGCTTTGTATGCGCAGAGGCTTTGTCCCATTCACCTTTTCACCTCTTCACCTTTTCACCTGTAGAGAAGATGACCGACGACAACCGACCAGCCGACGACAACCAGATCATCGCCGAGCGCCGTGCCAAGCTCAAAGCGCTGCGCGAGCAAGGCAACCCGTTCCCCAACGACTTCAGCCGCACGCACCTCGCCGCCGATCTGCACGCCGCGCACGAGGGTAAAACCAACGAGCAACTCGAGGCGCAGCCGACCCGCGCCGCGGTCGCCGGCCGCATGATGTTGAAGCGCGTGATGGGCAAGGCGAGCTTCGCGACGCTGCAGGATCTGTCCGGGCGCATTCAGCTCTATATCACCCGCGATGATGTCGGCAAGCCGGTCTACGAAGCGTTTAAGCATTGGGACCTGGGCGACATCGTGGCCGCGGAAGGTCCGCTGTTCCGCACTCGTACCGGCGAGCTGTCGGTGAAGGCGAGCTCGCTCCGTCTGCTGGCGAAATCCCTGCGCCCCCTGCCGGAGAAATTCCACGGCCTCGCCGATCAGGAGCAGACGTACCGTCAGCGCTATCTGGATCTCATCACCAACCCGGAATCGCGCAACGTGTTCATGGCGCGCTCGCGGGCGATCCAGGCGGTGCGCGATTTCTTTGTGGCGCGCGGGTACCTCGAGGTGGAAACGCCGATGATGCAGCCGCTACCTGGCGGCGCCGCGGCACGCCCGTTCATCACGCATCACAACGCGCTCGATATGGACCTGTATCTGCGCATCGCCCCCGAGCTCTATCTCAAGCGGCTGGTGGTGGGCGGCTTCGAGAAGGTGTTCGAGATCAATCGTAACTTCCGCAACGAAGGTATCTCGACGCGACACAACCCCGAGTTCACGATGCTGGAGTTCTACGAGGCTTATCGCGATTACCGCTACCTCATGGACTTGACCGAGCAGCTGCTGCGGGAAGTGGCGCACACTTTGCTCGGCAGCGCTACGCTCCCCTATCAGGGCGAAACCATCGATCTGTCGCGTCCCTTCGATCGTCTCACCATGGCCGAGGCGATGGCGAAGTACAACCCGCATTTCTCGCTCGACGAGCTGCAGAAACCGGAATATCTCCGTGCCGCACTGACAAAGTACGACGTAGAAGTCTTCGCCAGCGACGGATTGGGTTTGCTGCAGCTCAAGCTGTTCGAGCAGACCACCGAAGCGAAGCTCACGCAGCCGACCTTTATCGTGGCGCATCCTACCGATGTGTCGCCGCTCGCCCGGCGTAACGATGCGAACCCTGCGGTTACGGACCGCTTCGAGCTCTTTATCGCCGGGCGCGAGATCGCCAACGGCTTCTCCGAGTTGAACGATCCTGAAGATCAGGCGGAGCGCTTCAAACAGCAGGCGGAGGCCAAGGCGGCCGGCGACGAGGAGGCTATGTTCTACGACGCGGACTACGTACGCGCGCTCGAGTACGGATTACCGCCCACCGCCGGCGAAGGCATCGGCATCGACCGGCTGGTGATGCTGTTGACCGATAGCGCCAGCATTCGCGATGTGATTCTGTTTCCGCAGATGCGTGCGGAATGACTGACTAAACCTCAACACAGAGGCACAGAGGACACAGAGCAACACAGAGGAAACTATAGTTTGATCGGAGGGCCTGTGGCCTCGTTACGAATTGTCTCACTCCTTTCGCTTTTCTCTGTGTTCTCTGTGCCTCTGTGTTGAGACTTTGCCGTAGAAGATAAACCATGACCCAAGACACCCCCACCCCCCTCTGGCAACCCTCCGCGGAGCGCAAAGCTGGAGCGAATCTCACGCGCTTCATCGGATACGTCAACACCACCTGGGGCGCAGGCTGCACGGACCATCCCTCGCTCTACGACTGGTCGATCCGCGAGCCCGAACAGTTCTGGCAGTCGGTGTGGAATTTCTGCCGAGTGATCGGTGACATGGGAGCGGCGCCCTACCTGCGGGACGGCGACAAGATGCCCGGAGCACGCTGGTTCCCCGGTGCGCGACTCAATTTTGCCGAGAACCTGCTGCGCCGGCGCGACTCGCAGACCGGGATCGTGTTCTGGGGCGAGAACGCGGTCCGACGCAAGATGACCTACGCGGAGTTGTACGACCTCGTCTCGCGCACCGCGCAAGCATTGCGCGCACTCGGCGTCGCATCCGGCGATCGCGTGGCCGGCTTCATGCCCAACATGCCAGAAGCGATCGTCGCGATGCTGGCCACAGCGAGCATCGGCGCAATCTGGTCCTCCTGCTCGCCGGACTTCGGCGTGCAGGGCGTGCTCGACCGCTTCGGCCAGATCGAGCCGAAGGTGCTGTTCTGCGTCGACGGTTACTACTACAGCGGCAAGACCCACGACGTCCTCGCCCGCGTGCAGGAAATTGCCGGTCAGTTGCCGACGCTGCAAAAGGTCGTGGTCGTCCCTTACCTGATCGCCAAGCCACTGGTCGACAAGATTCCCAACGCGATCCATCTGAGCAGCTTTGTCGCTGCCTTCGAAGCGGCCGACATCGCGTTCGAGCGCGTGCCGTTCGGGCATCCGCTTTACATCCTTTACTCCTCCGGCACGACGGGTGTGCCGAAATGCATCGTTCACGGCGCGGGGAGCACCCTGCTGCAGCACCTGAAGGAGCACCAGCTGCACACCGACGTGAAGCGGGGCGAGCGACTGTTCTACTTTACGACCTGCGGGTGGATGATGTGGAACTGGCTCGTATCCGGCCTGGCGAGCGAGGCGACTCTGCTGCTCTATGACGGATCGCCTTTCTACCCGAATCCTAGTGTGCTGTTCGATCTGGCCGACACCGAGCACATGACCATCTTCGGCACCTCGGCCAAGTACATCGATGCGCTGGCCAAGCTCAATGCGAAGCCAATGGACACGCATCGGCTCACCAGCGTGACGACGATGGCCTCCACCGGATCGCCGCTGGTGCCGGAGAGCTACGATTATGTCTACAGCAACATCAAGCAAGACCTGCTGCTCTCATCGATTTCCGGCGGGACCGATATCGTCTCGTGTTTCGTGCTCGGCAGCCCCCTGCTGCCGGTGTACCGCGGCGAGATCCAGTGTCGTGGGCTGGGCTTGAAGGTGGAGGTATACGACGACCAGGGCCGTTCAGTGCGCGCGGAAAAAGGCGAGCTCGTGTGCACGGCGCCGTTTCCGTCCATGCCGATTGCATTCTGGAACGACCCGGACGGGAATAAGTATCACGACGCGTACTTCGCGCGCTTTCCGGACGTGTGGTGCCACGGCGATTACATGGAGCTCACCGAGCGTGGCACCTGCGTGATCTACGGTCGCTCGGATGCGGTGCTCAATCCCGGCGGGGTTCGCATCGGCACCGCAGAGATCTATCGGCAGGTCGAGCGCTTGCATGAGGTCATGGAAAGCCTGGTCATCGGTCAGGAGTGGGACAACGATGTGCGCGTCGTCCTGTTCGTGCGACTGCGCGAGGGGCTCACGCTCGACGAGTCGCTCACCAGGAAGATCAAAGCGCAGATTCGCAGCAATACCACCCCGCGCCACGTGCCGGCGAAGATCGTGCAGGTGGCCGATATCCCGCGTACGAAGAGCGGCAAGATCGTCGAGCTCGCCGTACGCAACGTCGTCCATGACCTGGCGGTCAAGAACAGGGAGGCGCTAGCTAATCCCGAGGCACTGGAGCTGTTTCGCGATTTGCCGGATCTGCAGAACTAAGGGTAAATCTTGGAGAGCCTTGCTTCGGAGCGAATCGACCTCAGATAGTTAGTCTATGAATGCCCCTCTGCCCGCCACTGCTGCCAAGGCTACGGTCGATCTTCGGCTCACGGGTATGACCTGTGCGGCGTGTGCCGCGCGCATCGAGAAATCGCTCAACCGTCTCCCCGGGGTTTCCGCCAGCGTCAACCTCGCCACGGAGCATGCGCACGTTCGCGCAGAGCCCGGGGTCACCGCGCAGCAACTGATCGATGCCGTAGCCCGCGCCGGGTATGGCGCCGAGGTGATCGTGGGCATCGACCCGGCCGCGGAGCGGGCACGGCGCCATGCCCAGTATCGCCGTGAGCTCCTCTGGTTCTGTATCTCTGCAGCGCTGTCGGCTCCGCTGCTCGCACAGATGGGGGCGATGTTCGGTCACGGCCATGTCGACATTCTTCCACGGTGGCTGCAGCTCACACTCGCCACCCCGGTGCAATTCTGGATCGGCCGACGTTTCTACCTCGGCGCCTGGCATGCGCTGCGCGGGGGCGCCGCCAATATGGACGTGCTGGTTGCGCTCGGCACCAGCGCCGCTTATTTCTTCAGCGCCGCGGTCACGCTGCTCGGTCTGCACGATCAGCACGTCTACTTTGAGGCAGCCGCTGTGATCATCACGCTCGTGCTCCTCGGCAAGCTCCTCGAGGCGCGCGCCAAAGGCGGCACAACGTCGGCGATCGAGCAGCTGCTGCGGCTTCAACCGAAGCGTGCCCGTGTGGAGCGCGCCGGTGCTCTGGTCGACGTAGAGGCTTCCCAGGTGCGCGCCGGGGATGTGTTTCTGGTGCGGCCCGGAGAGCGCGTACCGGTAGACGGCGAAGTGCTCGACGGCCGCTCGGAAATCGATGAGAGCATGCTCACCGGGGAAAGCATGCCGGTGGCCAAGGTACCCGGTGCTGCGGTATATGCTGCGACTCAGAATGCAACCGGCGTACTGCGCTGCCGAGCCACTCGCGTGGGCGGGGAAACGCAGCTTGCCGAGATCGTGCGCCTGGTTGGCGAAGCGCAAGGGAGCAAGGCGCCGATTCAGAAGCTTGCCGATCGGATCTCGGCGGTCTTCGTACCGGTGGTGCGGGGTATCGCCGCGGTCACCTTCCTGGGCTGGTGGCTGGCCGCAGGCGATTTCACTCAGGCGTTGATCAATGCGGTGGCGGTGCTGGTGATCGCATGTCCCTGCGCGCTGGGGCTTGCCACACCGACTGCGATCATGGTCGGTACTG
>JBGQKF010000338.1:0-5152 GCA_041499435.1 Gammaproteobacteria bacterium | reverse complement strand
CGGCAGCCTGCAGCGCGATCACCTGGGAATCCACCGTCGCGTCCGTGAACTCGATGGATGCAACGTCCAGGTGCGTCTCCGCAGCCTTTCCCAAACCCTCTCTCAGCCCGCGCACGGAATTCTGTCCGAGATCGTTGTTGACCGCGATCACACCAACCTTCGCATTGGGATGATGCTTGAGTATGTATTCAGCGAAGACGCGCCCTTCAGTCTCGAACGCCGGCTGGAAGCCCATGCTCCAGGGAAAATGACTCGGGTCGTCCCACTCGCGTGCGCCAGATCCGACGAACAAGTGCGGCACTTTCCTTTGATTGACGTACTTCTGCACCGCCAGCTGCCCCGGGCCCAGCGAGTTGAACAGCGCGAGAACCTCTTCCCCTTCTATCATCTTGCGCGTCTGCTCGACTGTCTTCGCCGGGTTGAATGCATCGTCTAAGCTGATCAGCTTGATCTTCCTGCCGTTGATCCCGCCTGCCGAATTAATTTTCTGGAAATACGCGAGCTGCGCTCTGCCGATCGTTCCGAGCGGCGACGCCGGCCCGCTGTACGGCATGGTCTGGCCCAGCTTGATTTCGGTGTCGGACACGCCCGGACCGTACTGATGGTCGGCGGAGGCGCCGCCGGGCGCGAACGAGCCCACCGCAAGCGCGAGAAGGGTCCCGGTGAGCGCACAGCACAACGATGTTTGTTTCGCCATGGTGGCCTCTGCATGGCCTCGACGCTGGCCGCGTCGCATTCTCCTCGGGGCAACGCGCCGCTCGCCTGATCCCGCTGTGTGTCAAGCGGGTGAGCCCAAGGTCGTCAAGTATCTTACGGATGAACCGTCGAGCGCGCCAGATTCGGTAGATGTAGCCGGGGATGTCGGGGATGTCGGGGATTGACAAGTGATGTGTGATGCTCTAGCATCTGATGTATGCGCACCACCATCGATATCGCGAACGATGTGCTGCAGGCAGCCAAGGAGCGCGCTCGCCGGGAGAAAAAGACTGTTGGTGAAGTAATCTCGGAGCTGGCCCGGAGCGCGTTGACTGCGCCGCCGCAGGTACCGACGGCCCGAGAACCTAGGGCGGTCTACGGATTTCGCCCCTTCCCAAAACGTGGAGGTATCGTGACCAACGAGATGATCGATAAGTTGCGTGAAGACGACGCATACTGATGCGCGCGCTGTTAGACGTCAATGTCCTGATCGCTCTGTTGGACGCCGATCACACCCTGCACGCTCGGGCAACCACCTGGTTCGCCAGCCAAGCACACTCTGGGTGGGCATCGTGCCCGATTACCCAGAACGGCTGCATCCGCATCATGTCGCATCCGGGCTATCCAAATGGGTTACCGGTACGGGCAGTCATCGAGCGCTTGACGCAGGCGAGCTCGAGCTCTCTCCATGAGTTCTGGCCCGACGACGTCAGCCTGCTCGATGTTGGCGTCGTCGATTCTGCTCGAATTCACGGACCGCGTCAGCTGAGCGACATCTATCTGCTCGCACTCGCCGTTCGACGCAAGGCGTACTTCGTCACCTTCGACATTTCAGTTCCACTCGATGCTGTCAAGGGTGCCCGCAAGAACCACCTGCTGACCCTCTGACATGACCTCGAGTCGAGACCCATCATGCGGTCTCGACCTCACGTGGACGCTGTGCTCTGTGGCGATGCCATCTATCCGCCACCATGCTTTCTCTCCTAAGCCTTCTTCCAGTCCACCGCTTGCTCGAAGGCATAAGCCGCACGATAAATTGTCGGCTCGTCGAAATGCTTGCCGACCAGCATGACCCCGACCGGCAGGCCGTCGATCATCCCACATGGCAAAGTCATCGCCGGGTGATGAGTCACATCGAAGGGCGCAGTGTTTCCGATCATCTCCAGGGCCCGCTGGACGTACAGCTCACGCGGTGCATCCGCGGGAGGAATTGGCGTGGGCTTCATCGGCAGTGTGGGCATGAGCAGGAGATCATACTTGTTCAGCACTTCGTCGTAGGCTGCCGTCAGGCGGCGGGTAATGTTCATTGCCTTGCCGTAATAGCGCGTGCCAAAGTATTTCTTGATATAGACACCCAGGGTCGTAATGTACTTAGTGGTCTCCGAGAGCTCGTTCGCGCGCAGCTGCCAGCCGTGCAGCTTGTCAATCAAACTTGTGACATAGAGGTCGGGGCGCGACAGGCCATAACCGTCGCCGAGCATCATCGTCTGCGCGATCCCTTCCACACCGATCGGTGTCCATACCGCAGGTCCGAGCAGGTGCATCGGGATGGACACTTCGTCTACCGTCGCGCCCATCTTCTTGAAGCTCTCAGCGGCAGATCTGGCTTTCTCGTCGACCGCACCCTCCGACTCAGGACGGCCGAACCCTTCTTTGACCAGCGCTATCTTCATCCCCTTTGCACCGCCGTCCAGCATCTGGCTGTACTTCTGAACCTTGGGGGCATACTGACGAGGATCGTACCCGTCAGGACCGGCAATGACTTCCAGCATGAGCGCATTGTCTTTGACGGTGCGGGTCATGGGCCCTGTGTGATCGACGAAGATCTCGATGGGCATGATACCGGTGTAGGGAACGAGCCCGTGCGTCGGCTTCATGCCGTAGATGCCGCACCAGCACGACGGCATGCGGATGGACCCACCCTGGTCACCGCCGAGGGCCATGTCGGCTTCGCCAAGCGCCACGACGACTCCGCTGCCCGCCGATGAGCCGCCTGCCGAATAGCCCATCTTGTAGGGATTGTGTACGGGGCCCTTCGCTCCTGTGTGCGATCCGCCTGATATGCAGTAGGACTCGCAGTGCACCTTCCCCACGACTTCTGCCCCGGCATCGAGCAGGCGTGCAATCACCGTCGCGTCGACCTCGGGCATGTAGCCCTCCAGGATCGAGCAACCATTCATCATCGGCACGCCGGCAACCATTACATTGTCTTTGACCGCGACTGTTCGACCCTTGAGCGGCCCGTCGGCAGCGCCCTTGATCGACGTCTTCACGTACCAGGCGTTGTGCTTGTTCTCCTCGGGAGGCGGGAAGTAGCCTGGCGTGCGCGGATACTTCACTGCAGGGAGCTCGTCTGGCATGCGGTCGACCACGTTGTACGCGTCGACCATCGGCTTGATCAGCCCGAGATAGGACGTGACGTCTTGCTCGGTGAGGGAAAGCCCAATCTCGCTTGCCGCCTCTTTCAATTGCGCCGGGGTTGGATACGGTACGGACATTTTGGGTCTCCTTCTGGATTGGGTTTGCGATAGTGAGCGGTGCTCTTACATTGTCGGGATCGTCAGTATCCTGCAGCGTTGTTGCCCGCCACGTTTCACGGCGCCAGCAGGCGCGTCAGATCAGGGTCGTTGCGCACGCTGTCAGAGGGCCCCTCTACTGCGATGTGCCCGCGATCCATCACATAACAGTACTGGGCCAGGCGCAACGCGAGTTGCACGTGTTGCTCGACGATGACAATCGCAATTTTGCGAGCCAGGCTCTCCAGCCGCTCCGCCAATTCATCGACGATTCCATGCCAGACCCCCTCGGTGGGCTCATCCAGCATCAGTAGTCGCGGCCCCCCAAGCAAGGCGCGACTGATAGCGAGCATCTTGCGCTCGCCGCCGGAGAGCGTACCCGCCTGCTGAGTGAGGCGCTGCCCGAGGCAAGGGAACAGGGCGATCACCTCCTCTATGCGTCGCCGTGCATCCTTTGCATTCATGCTGCCGACGAGAAGATTGTCCTTGACGCTCAGGCGGGCGAACACACCAGACTCCTGTGGCACATAGCCGATTCCTTCCCGGACACGCAATTCTGTGGGCATATCCGTAGCCTCTGCCCCGTCGAGTAGGACCCTTCCGCGAGCAGGCCTCAATTCACCGAAGAGCGTCTTGAGCAGCGTCGTCTTCCCTGCCCCGTTGCGGCCCAGCACCGCTACCGCGCCGCGGGAAGGCGCCACCAGCCGCACGTCGAACAGTGCTTGACTGGTCCCGTAGTAGGTACACAGCCCCTCGGCCTCGAGCAATGATCGATCATGCATGAGACAGGTACGCCTCCCTTACCTTCTCGCTCTCCTGGACCTCGCGCGTGGGGCCGCTATCGACCACCTGCCCCTGGTCCAGCACCGTCAGCGTATCGCAGATATCCTTGATGAAGTCCAGGTCGTGCTCGACGATCAGCAGCGAGCACTGCTCGCGGATCGGTCCCAGCAAGTCTCCCGTGACGCGGCGCTCCTGCGGGCTCATCCCGGCCGTCGGCTCGTCGAGCAACAGCAGTCTCGGGCTGCGCGACAGCGCCATGGCGATCTCAAGCCATTGCTGCTGCCCATGGGACAAGGCTCCGGCCAATTCATCGGGCCGACCATCCAGGTGGAATCGGGCCAACTGGGTCATCGCATTTTCGTGCATCGCCCTGCGCGTACGAGAGAACAACAGCGCAGCCATGGGCTGGTCCGCTTGCAGTGCGAGCAGGAGGTTGTCGTATACGCTTAAGCTCGGCACGATGCTGGTAATCTGAAACTTGAGGCTCATTCCCGCCCGCGCGCGCTCTGCAGGTGTCGCGCTGGTGATCTGCCTGCCGAGGAATGTCACGCGCCCTTCGGTGGGCACCTCGGCACCCGCAATGCATTTCAGCAGCGTGCTCTTGCCCGAACCGTTGGGACCAATCAATCCATGGAATGACCGCTGCATAACAAAGAGGTCCACGCCATCCAATGCCGTGAGCGTACCGTACACCTTCCTGACACCGCGGACCTCGAGGAGATTGTTTTGCGTCATCAGGATAAGGTGTCCGCAGCGTCCTTCGGTCGTTTCGCAGTGGCGTCCCGATCGCGTTTGCCGAAAGACCCCATCCGCTCGCGCTCGGAAACTACCAACCCGATCAATCCGGTGGGGCGGAACATCACTACGACCAGCAGCAGCATCCCAAGCACGATTGGCCAACCGGTTTCCCATTTTTGCGAAAGGAGGTAGCTGAACAGATCGATAATCCCCACGCCGACCAGGCCACCCACCAAAGTGCCAACGCCGCCGAATAGCACGTACAGGACTGCCTGTGTGGACAACACCGGACCGAGCTGGCCCGGACCCACATAGCCTTCGTGAAATGCGTAGAGGCCCCCACTCAAGCCGGCGATCATGCCGGCGATCGCAAACACCACACCTTTGTAACTCTGCACTTTGTACCCAAAGAAGGCCAT